>QMLL01000170.1 GCA_003646715.1 Deltaproteobacteria bacterium | reverse complement strand
TATCCAAAATTACCAGGTCAGTATCAGTGGCCAATTTTTCATACAACTGCACTCCCTTTTCACCACTGTTTGCAGTGACTACTGAGTAGCCCATTTTCTCCAGCAGTCTTCTGCCAACATCCAATACCTCCCCTTCGTCATCGATCAGGAGTATCTTTTCACTACCTTCGATTATCTTTTCCGAAAATGCGCCCTTTTCTTCCATTTTCTTGTTTGAAACTGGTAAATAGACGTTGAAGGTAGACCCTTTGCCCTCTTCACTAAAAACCTCCACGGTGCCACCGTGATTTTTCACGATCCCGTACACGGATGCCAATCCGAGTCCCACGCCCCGTTGTTTTTCTTTAGTCGTAAAAAAAGGTTCAAAGATTCGTCCCAGTGTCTTTTCATCCATCCCTATGCCTGTATCTGTTACGGAAATTTTAACGTACCTTCCGGGCTGGATCTGATAGCCCAAACTATTATCGGTGTCTATGGTTACGTTGGATGTTTCCACATAGAGGTCGCCACCCGATGGCATCGCTTGCCATCCATTAATGTAGAGATTTAGAAGAACCTGCTCGATCTGATTCGGGTCAACCTCTATCGGCCATGCATCCTCACAGTATTTTTCGTGTATCCTTATATCTTTCCTGGTACGTCCAAACATTTTAAAACTTTTCTCCACAATACTGTTCGGATTTACCACTTTTACCTCATACTTGCCTCCCCTGGCAAAACCGAGTAGTTGCGAAGTTAGATCTGACGCTGTTTTTATAATCTCCTCGATCTTTCTTAATTCTTCAAAGTGCGGATGACCGGGCAGGAGATCCATCAACATAAGAGATATTCTACCCTGAATACCCATTAAAAGATTGTTAAAATCGTGAGCAATGCCGCCAGCAAGTGTACCTATGGCATCCATTTTCTGTGCCTGGATCAGCTCCTTTTCAATCCTTTTCTGTTTGGTGACATCTTCGTATATCACAAACTGATCCTCGTTACTGAGAGTCACGGAACGAAAATTTATTATCTTTTCCGATCCGTCTTTGCACTTAACAGAAAAGGTCCTTGGCCTTATTTCACCGGGCCCAAACTTTTTTAGGTCCTCAACCCACATGGACATGGCAAGTGTTCTCTTTTCTTTGTCGGGATAAGCTTTCCCCCACCAGTCTCGCCCGGTAGATATGTCATCCAGGGTATATCCAAGTATCTCTGTAAATCTGGAATTTACATATTTGTACCTTGCGTTCTTGCCTATCAGGGCAACACCGAATGGTGACTCTTCCACAAGTATCTTAAACTTTTCTTTTTCCTTACTGAGAGCTTCCTTGGCGTCTTTCAGTTCCGAGACAAGTCTTGTGAGTTGATCAATATCGCGGAGTCGCTTTTTCCCAGTTTCTGCCGCAACTCGTTTATAATGTTCTATTTCTTTTTGCAATTCCGCTAAACGCTCCCTTAGTTCTCTCACTTCACTTTTAAGATGACGATGTTTAATATCGTTCTTCATAATGTCTCTACCTGGCCCAGATAATTAATACTCCCGTCCAATCAAGGCCTCTGCTTCTACCAAGCAAGGGAGCTATTTCAACTCCCGAGTAAAAACCGAGAAGAGGAACTCCGTGTTCGTTACATGTTTTTTGCACTTCTGCCGCTTCTTCTGTTAGTGTCTGTGAAAACTCAGCAGTTCTTCCGGCACAATCTATGTAGAGTGCAAAAAGAGGTGTTTTCTCTCTACTTTTCAGTTCTTCAACGAGTCTTTTCGAGTTTTTTCTGGCAGATTCAATCATCATCTGTCCATCTCGAAGCATAAATTGAAATTCTATTCCCTCCTCAAGATCCGGCTCAAATATTCCGATACTTTTTCCATCGGGCATCACTCCAGTAATAAGTCTATTCACATAGTTCCCTTCATGAAACTCCCCGAACTTATCCTTGCAATTAATCCCTATGGTTAGAAGCTTCACCGGATGTTCATTTCGCCAGCCTGGATTTCCATACAACTCATCTATGACATCTGCAGCCGGTTTGCCATCAATTTCAAAAATTACGTCGTCTTTTACCTTTGTAATAATATGGTACACACCATCAAGGGGAGAACAGCCGTGCATAATGCGATGGTAACAGGTGAAATGTCCGTCCAAAACCAGGGCAATAATAGTTTGTTCTCCCGTAAAAAATCCGCAAAACTGCTTTGTAGGACTAAACGTGTAGTCTCCAATGAGCCCGGCTCCCAGGATTGGAAGGTGTTTCTTCAATTCTTCTGAAATGCCCTGCAATAGTCTAGCAGAAGAGTTAAGAATCGGAGGGCTATCCGCTGTTGCGTGAGTTTTAAGAGAATCATAGAGAAGGAATATAAGCTTTCCCAAGCGTGTGCTGTTGAGTTTTCGGCTCAATTTTCTTCCGGCGGCTCTTTCATCTGCGTCTAGATTGCCCACTGAGAAGCACTCTGCCCGGAGCGAAGGATCATCAATTACGGCAACTGCAGCCGGATATCCTTTGTAGGAAATGTTACTGTTCGTGATTATCCCAATAGCAGATCCGCCCACAATTGGGATGTTTTCACCAAGCGTACTTTGGAGCCCCTTGAAAAACACCTCTGCATCCAGACCTCCACTGCAAAAGGCAAAAGCAAGTACGGCATTCCGTGTTCCAGCTTCTTCCAGCGCGCCCCTTGCGGCTTTCATGCCGGACAAGAACACATCTTCTTCGTTACAATATCCGATTCCGACCTTCATCTCGTCCCTCGGTAGAGTAGAGAAGGTGTAGTAAAGTTGATCTGCTCTTTGACCACAATCTGGATGGAAAAGTAGCAATAGGTTAGATATTAAAAATACTATATGTGGGGGCTCATGTCAAAGGAAGTATTTTCTCTTTGTTTGCCTTTTGGGAGTGACATCTTCAAGCTTGACGATATTTTTATTATTGGATAAATTACGCGATAATTTTGTAAATCTAAGAGCCAGAAAGGAGGTGAAAAAAGGTAATATCATTGGTGATTTAAAAATCTTATTTTCCATAGAGGAGGGTGACAAATGAAGAAACTAGTAGTCTTTTTTCTCGCCGCTGGTTTTGTGTTAGCTGCAGTTAACCTGACCTTCGCAGATGATTCAAAGATGCTCCAGGCAAACGAAAAGAAAGTGTGGGCAAAGGCGTGTTCAGCTGTACCTGCTGACCATCAGCTCAATTTGCAACAGTTTAAAAAGCTTTATGATGAGGTAATGGCAGGGAAAAAGAAAGCGTATCTGATTGACGTACGTACACACCCTGAATTTTACGCATTTCATATACCATATACCGATCATATACATTCTGGTCATATGTACACGTTTCCAAAAAAAATCAAAGATAAAAATGCTATGATCGTTGTGTGGTGCCGGACTCACAAGAGACAATGCTACGTTGCCGAAAGACTTATTCAATACGGATACACAAATGTTTGGGTCTATACCGAAGGAATCGTAGGATGGATCAAAGCAGGGTACCCAGTTTGCAATCAGTTTGCAGGTATCTTCAAGATCACACATTATTATAAAGAATTCAGAGAAGTTGACAAGAAGACTGGAAAACCCCTGTATCGAATCCGGGAATTTCATCCTTACTAGTCTTTCATGACTAAGATCGAGAGAAGTACCCTAGGGCATTTCTCTCGATTTAGCCTTGCCTTTTTAAATAAAAGTTTTTGATACTGATGAGCCTATGTTGTCCGGATTCGGTGCTTTTATTGTTCGTTGTGGCTGTCAAAATAAGTCCAGCCATGCTGGTTAGTCGTTGTGTTTCTATTAATCTGCCTGTAGTTCATCTATTCGATTTCGTTTTCTGAATGAACCGCAGAAAGACATTGTGTTTACATCATCTTTTCCAAGGCATCTTTGACAACCATTCCTTCTTTAATACCCAAAGCTCTTGCCTGGGAGGTAACAGCGATCACCTTTGTATTGAGTGCCCCTTCAATCGTTTTTATGCCCTTAAACATGACCGCCGTCACCCCGTGTTTTTCCATTGTTTTCAAGTTAAAATGGGCACACACAGCGAATCCTTTTCGTGCCCTTATCAAGATGGCGACCGGGAGCCCGTTTGGGCGCATAATTTTAATTCCGGCAGCCGAACCATTTGGGAGGGAAACCTGTTTCAGCAGGATGACCTCGGAAGTGCCAGGACCTTTTGTTTCTGCAAAAAGACTGCTCATCGTTAGTGGTGCAATTACAGAAAGGACAACAATACTTGCTAGAATGAGAATAAACGAATGATTTCCGTACCGCATGTTTTTCTTCTCCTTTATCGTGGAAACAACAGGTTTCTAATTTAAGTTCTTGGCCAATACATAATGATAAAAACGCCGGTAAGCGAAAACCCCTATCAAGTCAAACTTATCAAGAGCTATTTTATCAATCCGCCAGCCCCACAAAATGGACAAAACGATGAAGATTCCGCCGTACGCTGCATAGACCCTTCCAAAGGTTGCAGGTTGAAAAGAAGATCGATTTTGCAATTATAATGGATTTCACCTCCTTTCGTTTTACTCTGCTCCTTTTCCTATTCCTCCGTTTTCCAGAGTGGGTGGTGCTTCCTGGCCCACGATTTCGAAACCTTGCCTTCAAATATTCCTCTCAGTGTTCCGGGGTTGGCAAGAACACCAAGATACACATGCACCATAACCATCATAATGAGGATGAAGGCAGCAATGGTATGGAGGCTGTGCATGGCGAGTCGCAAACTGCTGTCATTGCTGAAAATATCTATCAGCCCGGTGATCGCTAAAAAGAGCCCCAAAAGAAATACCAGCCAGAGATAGAGCTTTTGACCCGCATTAAACCGGGCAGCAGGCAGTTCCTCCTTGTATCCAAAATACCCTCCGACCTTTGTCAACCACTCCCAATCAAATTTCTCGAAGAAAGCATCTCTCACCCAGATCCCGAATACCATGACAATATTAATCAAGAAAAGGAATCCCACATAATGGTGAACCG
>QMLL01000169.1 GCA_003646715.1 Deltaproteobacteria bacterium | reverse complement strand
TTAATGAAGAAAGATATGAGAAATTACGAGAAGCCGGTCTGGCTGATATGTGTGAAGAAATGCTGGCCGGGTTGAAAGTTTTGCGAGTATATGCAAACGAGCAACAAAAAGACAAAATCTTGAAAGTTTTCCCCACGGCCAAGTTCGATGCCTCTACTACCAAGAGTATTGAGCTTTTGCCGAGGGAAGTAAAAGATAAGATTTTTGACAAGATTGTTGAAAAAAGAAGTGTTGATGTTCTTGATGAGTTTTTAGCCGATTATTAAAGCTCATCCCAAGATTGCGATAGTCTCGAGTGACAAATATAGAGAAGAGGGCCTCAGGCTCTCTTCTTTACTTTTCTAACTAATGCCGCTCTCGGGCCTTGTGGCTTGACTCCTTTCCTTTTTTTGCTCTAGAATCACAATTATTTAAGGAATTCCTTGATTTTAGTGTATGTAAACATAGTATAATCGTATAAAATTGGAAAAGGTGGGTCTCTTGATTGTCTGCATGAGAGTGGAGAACTATACTGGTAGTGCCAGTTTTTTAAGTGTTTTATAGAGTTGAGGGGTCTTAAAGATACAGAATGGTAGTAAGAAGAGAAAAAACGATAAAGCGAAAAACTAATGCCAAGGAAGAGAAACTCGTCATTCCGTCAGAGTTGCCTTTAATGCCTGTTCGGGACGTGGTGGTTTCTCCTTCCATGATCTTGCCACTTTTTGTGGGACGTGAGCGTTCTATAAGAGCGATAGAAGAGTCGAACAAGGATAACAGGATGGTTTTTCTGGTAGCCCAGAAGCAGGTTACCAGGCGAAATCCTGAGCCGGAAGATATGTATGAAGTCGGAACTGTCGCTGTCATTATGCGTTTTCTGAGGCTTCCGGATAACCGTGTGAAAATCCTGGTTCAGGGGATCAGCAAGGCTCGAATAGTCGAATACCTTCAGGTTGACCCGTTTTACAGGGTCAGGATAGAGCCAATACCTGAACCCAAGGTTACCGAGATAAGCATAGAAATGGAAGCTTTGATGCGCAATGTGAAGGAACAGAGCGAAAAAATCCTTTCCTTGCGCGGCCTTTTATCTCCAGATGTGATTAAAGTTCTGGGTGGTGTGGAAGATCCGATACGGTTAGCAGATCTGATAGTTGCAAACTTGCGACTAAAAGTTAAAGAAGCTCAAGAAATTCATGAGATCAATGATCCAATAGAGCGTTTGCAGAAAGTGAATGAATACCTTAACAGGGAACTCCAGCTTTCCACCGTGCAGGCCAAAATACAGTCTGAAGCAAAAGAAGAAATGACTAGAACTCAGCGGGAGTATTACCTCCGGGAACAACTTCGGGCAATTAAGCGTGAGCTCGGGGAGCTGGAAGATAAAGATGACGAGATAGAAGAATTTCACAAGAAGATCCTGAAGGCCAGGATGCCTGGTTACGCCGAAAAAGAAGCCCTGAAGCAGCTTAACAGGCTTGAGCAAATGCACCCTGACGCTGCCGAAGCATCTCTGATACGGGGCTATCTGGAATGGCTTGTTGAATTGCCATGGAGGAGAAGCACGAGGGACAGACTTGATCTCAAAATGGCCCAGAAGGTGTTGGACGAGGATCATTACGATCTGAAGGAAGTAAAGGAACGAATACTGGAATATCTTGGAGTCCGGAAGTTAAATAAAAAGATGAAGGGGCCAATTCTTTGTTTTATAGGGCCTCCTGGCGTGGGCAAGACATCCCTTGGCAAATCAATTGCGCGAGCTATGGGGCGCAGGTTTACGCGGATTTCCCTGGGCGGCCTGAAGGACGAAGCTGAAATTCGTGGGCACAGGCGCACGTACATCGGCGCTCTACCCGGAAGAATTATCCAGGGGATTAAGAATGCCGGGTCCAACAATCCTGTTTTCATGATGGACGAAATTGACAAAATAGGAACGGACTTCCGGGGGGACCCGTCTGCTTCTTTGCTGGAAGTGCTTGATCCCGAGCAAAACGTGGCTTTCAGCGACCATTACCTTAATCTGCCTTTTGATCTTTCCAAGGTAATGTTTATTGCCACGGGTAATCTTGTAGAACCTATTCCTCCTGCGTTGCGGGATCGAATGGAGATAATCCGGATATCGGGGTACACGGAAGAAGAAAAGTTGAAAATAGCGCTGCAGTATCTCCTGCCGCGGCAGATAAAAGAACATGGTCTGAGACCTGCCCAGGTGAAAATTTCTAAATCTGCAATTCTAAAGATAATAACCGAATATACCAGGGAATCAGGCCTGAGAAATCTTGAAAGAGAGATAGGTAAGCTTTGCAGGAAGATTGCCAGAAGGGTCGCGGAAGGAGAACGTGGGAGCTTCCATGTAACGGTAAACAACCTGCACAAGTACCTCGGACAGCCGAAATTCTTGCCGGATATCCAACTGAAAGGTGACCGGGTGGGGGTTGTAACCGGAGTTGCTTATACCGAGTACGGCGGTGAAATTCTTAAAGTTGAAGCAACCGTGGTAAAAGGAAAGGGCGCGTTAATGCTTACGGGACAACTTGGTGAGGTTATGCGGGAATCGGCACAGGCGGCGATGACTTACACCCGGAGCAGGGCGGATTATCTGCGGCTGGAAGAAGATTTTTACCAGAAGCACGACATTCACATTCATGTCCCGGCGGGAGCTATTCCGAAAGACGGGCCATCAGCAGGCGTTACGATTACTGCTGCGCTGGTGTCGGCGCTTACAAAAATGCCCGCAAGAAGTGACGTTGCGATGACGGGAGAAATTACATTAAGTGGCGAAGTATTGCCGATTGGGGGGCTTAAGGAAAAAGCTCTTGCTGCTGTTCGTGCCCGGATACCTATGTTGGTGATACCCAGGGAAAATAAAAGGGATCTTGATCAGATGCCCCGGTACGTTAAGAGAAAACTGGAATTTAAAACAGTTGAACACATGGATGAGATACTGCCTCTGGTTTTCAGAAAAGAAGATTTACAGGCTTTGACCGAGAGGGCAGTCAATGAGTAGAAATAAAAAACCAGACAGAGGATGACGCAATGGCAATAGCTTACTTTGATTGTTTTTCAGGCATAAGTGGAGACATGATTGTTGGGGCTCTCATTGATCTGGGAGTAACTGAGGAATACCTCCATTCCGAAATTCAGAAAGTTCCCATATCCGGTTACTGTCTTGAGATTGAAAGGGAACCGCGAGGCACCATAAGTGGAACCAGGTTCAAGGTTGTCATAAAATCTACCGAAAATTCTCCCAGGACATATGATGAAATTAAGGAAATTATCGGAAATAGTGACCTCGAAGATGATGTTAAAGAAAAGACCCTGGCAATTTTTCACAGACTCGCATGGGCAGAAGCGACAGTGCATCGTGAAGAGCTGGGCGAGGTGCATTTTCATGAGGTTGGGGCTATAGACGCCATAGTGGATATCGTATCAAGTGTAGTGGGGCTTAAATTTTTGAAGGTTGATACCATTTTTGGTTCAAGAATTCCGCTGGGGAGCGGATTCACGACGTGTGCTCATGGCACAATTCCGATTCCGGCTCCTGCAACGTTAATGCTGCTCGAAAACGTACCCGTTTATGATAGTGGTCAACGCCGGGAGATGGTAACGCCGACAGGAGCCGCAATACTGACTACGCTAGCCCAGGATATAGGGAAAATGCCGAGCATGAAGCCAAAGGCAGTGGGTTACGGTGTCGGGAAGAATCCCACAACCAATCCACCGAACCTCCTTCGAATAGTACTGGGTTATGATGAGGAAATGTATCACAGAGAAGTTCTGACAATGTATGAAACCAACGTGGATGATATGAACCCTCAGTTCATCGATTATATTCTGGAATGCCGGAAGGAAACCGGTGCCCTGGATGTAAACGTAATATCAGTGCAGATGAAAAAAAACCGACCGGGGATGCTACTGAGGATTCTTTTGTCTCCGGAAGCCCGTGGTAAAGTGGAAGAAGTCCTTTTCAGAGAAACGACGACGCTGGGGATTCGTTCTTTTGAAGTGGATCGAGTGAGTTTGAGGCGTGAATACATAGATGTAAATACTAAGTATGGGATATTTAAGGTAAAAGTTGCCTGGACGTCTGATGAGCGTCCCAGGGTTTATCCCGAGTATGATGACTGCAAGCAGGTTGCAAGAGCCAAGAAAGTCCCGCTTCAGGTCATTTATGAAGAAATTCATGCGGTGGCTAAAAAAATGCTTCAGGAATAGCTATTTGGTAGTGCTGGGCTGTTAGCAAGCCCGGAAAATCAATCGCGGTGAGGGAGGATGAAAGGGGAGATCATCGCAATTGGAAACGAACTTGTTTCCGGACGAATTCAGGATACAAACACATTTTTCCTTGCCAAAGAATTGGCCCGTTACGGGTTCGAGATTCGGTCCATAAAAATAATCCCGGATCAAGAACACCTGATTGTCGAAAGTTTAATCGAAGCCTCAAAACGATCAGCTTTCGCTATCGTAACAGGTGGCCTTGGTCCCACGGAGGATGACCTTACTGCTAAGGCTGCAAGCAAGGCCTTTAACCTTCCTTTAAAGAGAGATCCGGTTAGCTGGGAGATACTCAAAGCTTATGTGGAAGAGCACCATCTGGAAATGCGAGAAAATGTCGCGAAAATGGCGGATTTGCCGGAGGGTGCCGTACAACTGGATACTAAAACCCCCAGAGCAGGTTTTTTTCTTGAGTTTAATAAGTGTATCTTTTATTTTTTACCGGGGATCCCTAGCGAAACGAAAGATCTTTTCAGAAAAGTTGTTTTGAGTGATTTATTGGAGAGGATAAAGGACAGACCTTTCGTTTTAACAAAAGTAGTGAAGATATTCGGGCTGCGTGAATCTGAAATCGAGAACAGAATCTCTGATCTGATACCGAAGTTTGAAGGTCTGTCGGTAGGCTATCTGCCCTGTTTTCCGGAACATCACCTCCATGTTACAGTAAAGGGAACTGTACGGCACCTGATCAAAACCGTGCTGGAGGACTTTA
>QMLL01000168.1 GCA_003646715.1 Deltaproteobacteria bacterium | reverse complement strand
CTGAAAATCCTGACCTACGAGGCAGGCAACCTTCCCCTTCTGAAAGGTAAAACGGAAGGGGCTGTAACGGTTTACGATGTCCCGGCCGAAGAATTCAGAGTAACTCGATATACTTTTGGTAAGGATAAAAACGTTTCGATAAGTGGTTCTTCAAGCGTTGAAATATGCCTTGTTATGGATGGAGAAATCGAGTTTTTATGGAAAGAAACATCAACTACCGGGAGCATTACTTTCAAAAAAGGGGATTCATTCCTGATTCCGGCTATCCTCACCAGCTATGAGTTACGATCACTCTGCCCTGCCGAGATTTTCAAGGTGAATGTAGCTGAGTAGGGCAAGTGTTTATGGTCCCATTCGGGGAATGGGAGAAAAAACTTCGCCTTCAGCTGAAGACTTTAGTATGCCCGTAAGGGCAAAAGCGGACTACCACCGACTAAAGTCGATGGTTTTGGTCGATTAAATAATTGTGAACTACCACCGTCTAAAGCCGGTGGTATCCGGCCGCCAAAGTTGAATTCATTCGACGAGACGATTGCCCATCAAGCTATCGCCTTGAGGCGATAGTAGTTGACTTTGCGGTACCTCTGCATTACCGGCTTTTTTTATGGGTTGTGGTTTCTTTAATCAATAAACTTGACATAAGATAGTAATTATACTATCGAATAATTGCTGGTTGTATTGTGCTCGCAAAGGGGGGAGTGGTGTTACTGGCCTTTAATGAAAAGCCTGTATCTCTTTAAGCGGAGAGATGCGGGCTTTTTTTGTTTTGCAACGTTGCAGTGCTGGATAATTTCTTCTTTGCAGGACATATTCTTGAGAAAAGGTGATTCTCGGAGGACACAATGGATCATACTACTTTGAAAGTTCTAACAGGCGGTTTTTTACACGATATCGGTAAGGTGGTAGGCAGGAATTGGCTCGATATCGATGATGATTACGTGAAGAGACACGAAAATATTTTCCTCCCGTTATACAGGGGGCGATACAGTCACCACCATGCCATATACAGTGGTGCTTTTATCGAAAAAATGAAAGAATATCTCCCCCCGGAGTTTAATACTGCAGAATGGGGGGACGGTGATCCACTTTTTAATCTGGTAGCAGGACATCATAACCCTTCGACCTCATTGCAATGGATAATAGCTGTTGCCGACCGGATCAGTAGCGGAATGGATAGAGATGTTTTTGAAGATAATGAAAACGATAAAATCCCGTTCCATGATTACAGGAAAACGCGACTTTTCCCTGTTTTCGAAGAAATTCTGGCGAAGGAAAAAACTTATACCTCTCCTCAAGATTTCCAATATCGTTACCGGTTGGCTGTGCAGTCTCCTTCTAGCATCTTTCCTGTTAAGGTGGGAGACATGAAAAGAGGTGAAACTTCGGCATTGGAAGATTACAGGGAACTGGTAGAAGGATTTATTTCAGGAATAAAAAAGCTTGAAAATCATAACGATGACCTCAGTTTATGGTTGGAGCATTTTGATAGCCTAATGATGGCGTATATGTCTCAGGTTCCTGCTGCGAGAGTTGGGAATGTAGTTCCGGATGTGTCTCTCTACGACCACTCCAGGATGAGCGCAGCCTTGGCGGCTGCTCTTTATCTTTTCCATCGGGATACTGAATCTCTCGAAGAGCGCGCAATAAAAGACAATTCAATGGTGAAATTCCTTGTAATAAGTGGTGACCTATACGGTATTCAGGATTTCATATTCAAGGGATACGGAGATACCAGAAAGTACAGATCTAAGCTTTTACGGGGCAGGTCTTTCTATGTTTCGCTCCTGTCGGAACTGGCTGCTGATCTATATTGTCGAAAAATTGGTCTTCATTGCCTGTCTGTAATTCTAAGTGCTGCTGGTAAATTTATGATCATAGCTCCCAGGACAGAAAATGCGCTGGAAACGCTTAAAGAGGTCGATGAAGAGATAAACGAGTGGCTTTGCAATGTTGCGTACGGTGAGGTTTCAATAGGTATTACATCTGTTGAAGCTTCCCAGGGAGACTTCATAAATGGAAACTTCCAGAAGCTCTGGGACAGAATAGCCGAGAAGATGGAGGAAAGGAAATATTCAAAACTTAATCTGAGTCGATGGGGAGGAGCAGTAACCGGGTACCTTGATGATTTCAGAAACGACCTGGCAAGTCCTCTTTGTCCCATCTGTGGGAAAAGGCCGTCGAGCCCGCAGGTTGAAGGGAGTTTATATGTCGGAGAAGATGCCTCGGCATGTAACCTGTGCAGGGATCAGATATTTTTGGGAACTCAAATAGTCAAAAATAGCCGTATTGCCATTTTAAAAGATATAGATACCGGTCGAGAATCGATGCAACTTGTATTTCCCATTTTTGATCGTTATCAGGTGGCTTTCATTGATGCGGGGATAAAGGATTACGTTAAAAGGGGGGAACTGCTGAGATACTGGGATATCTCTGCCTGGAAAAACTCTGAAATAACTTCAGAGGTAACCGTCAAGATGATCAATGGCTATGTCCCTGTTTATGGGGAGGAAGATGAAAAGGATGATCGTTTACTCTGGAGTAAGAAAGGAGAGAAGAAAAAGCTTGAGTATATTGAGCAGATAGTTCCGGGTGATCCGAAGACCTTTGGGCACATAGCGTCGAAGTCACTTGTCTCGGATGCAAAAAAGGATGGGTATACCGGAGTGGACGCTTTGGGTGTTTTAAAAGCCGATGTGGATAATCTCGGAATGCTTATGGGTTGCGGTTTAAAGCCTGAACGGTTCACGATTTCGAGGTTAGCGACTCTAAGCAGGCAGTTGAACACTTTCTTCTCCTGTTATTTGCCTAAATTGCTTGAGGGGAACAAAAAATTCAAGGATGTTTATACGGTCTTTGCCGGTGGCGATGATCTGTTCTTGATTGGCCCCTGGAACTGTATGCTGGAATTAGGTGAGAAAATTGTCGAGGAATTTAGCCGTTATACGTGTCACAATCCTGCCATTCATCTCTCCGCAGGTATTGTTTTTTGTAAGCCGAATGTTCCCCTCGATACCATGGCAAGGCAAGCAGAGGAGGCACTTGAAGCATCAAAAACGGGAAATAAAAACAGGGTGTGTATATTTGGAGAGGTGATACCGTGGGGGAATATCTGCCAGCTTCGAAAAATAGAAGAAGAGTTGGAAGGCTGGCTCAATGAGAGGATACTTACGAGGTCCATGTTGTATGAACTGAATGACCTTATCAAAATGGCTTCTCTCGAAAAATTGCTCCGTACCCGGAAAGAAGTACACATTGAATATATGGAAGCGCTAAAGTGGAGGGCTCTGCTGGCTTATTTTGCCAGGAGAAATGTTGCGAATAAGCTAATGGGAGAAAGTCGTAAAAAAGTTGTGGAAGAAATAACTATGCACCTTGTGGCATGGTTGGATGAATACGGAGGATGGCTGAGGGTTCCGCTCTGGAATATTCTTTACAATACAAGATAGGAGGTGTGTGATGCCGAAAATAGAATTCTGGAAGAACAGGGACAAACGTGTGGTAGATCCGCGGTTGTTTTCGTCTCTTGCCGAAAATTTCGCCAAAGACCTGGCACGTGATAACAGGCAGAACAGCAAGATGAATAAACGCACACAGTTGAGGAAATTTTACGATGAAGTTCTGAGGCTAGATATGGAAGCGAGAGGCCAAAAAGATGAAAAAGAAGATCAATGGCACCGTATTCTACCTCTAGTTCACATGTTGACCGCCAAAGCTGCCTATGCAAAGGGGCGGAAGCTTGTCTCTGATACGTTTTTGAACTTTATAAAAGAATCGGTAGAACAGATTAAGGATCCCGAAGACCTTTCTGTTTTTGCCAGTTTTTTTGAAGCGGTAATGGGCTTTTACAGATACTATGGTCCTTCTAACTGATATGGAGGTTGAGATATGAAACTCGTAAACATGAAAGAGATAAAGGGTAAAATTATATTGATGAGTGGTCTCCATATTGGTGCCGGAGACACAGAAATGAAAATAGGCGGTACTGATAATACTGTCATCAAGCATCCTCATACTCTGGAACCGTATATCCCCGGTTCTTCGATAAAGGGAAAGATTCGTTCACTGCTAGAATTGAGAAGTGGATTGATGGGAAAAACGGATGGTAAGCCATTATCCTATAGTGACTTGAAAAACGAGGAAGAAAAAGTCAAAACAGAAGGCATGAAAATACTTAAACTTTTTGGAACCAGTGGATCTGATGATAAAGATGCAGCCGAGCTGGGTCCTACTCGTTGTTCCTTTGCCGATTGCCTGCTCGATCCTGAATGGAAGGAAAAAGCCAGAACAAATCACTACGTTTATACTGAGATTAAGCCGGAGAACACCATAAACAGAATTCGAGGCACTGCGGATAATCCCCGGTTTACGGAGCGAGTACCGGCGGGCGCAGAGTTTAGATTTTCTATTACGTTGAAGCAAATGGACACAGATTCAGATGATGACCTCGAAAGACTATTATTAGAAGGGCTCAAATTGCTTGAAATGGACGCTCTCGGTGGTAACGGGAGCAGAGGGTACGGAAGAGTCAGGTTTGAATTTGAGGATGATGATCTTAACAGTGTGTTTAAAGAGCTCAAGCCGCTCTAGTCAAGGAGGGAACCTTGAAACTGTATGCAATAGTGATTGAAACACACTCGGGGTTTGGCACTCCATTGAAGGGAGATACCTTATTCGGGCAATTTTGCTGGGAGGTGGCCATGGATCCCCGTCTTATTGGTCGCAGTTTGGACGAATGCCTGGAAAGCTACAAAGAAAAACCGTTTGTAGTTTTTTCTTCAGCTTTCCCCAGGATACCTGATGATTCTGGAACGCTTGTGGTTGCCCTCAGACGACCTGCGTTTCCGGTCAAATTGAACTCCCTGAAACTCCCCGGGAATAGGTGCGAAAGATTCCTGAAATTGAAAGAAGAGAAGAAAAAGCGATATTTTGTATGCGAGTGCAAAGGTGTACCCATTGATTTTTCAT
>QMLL01000167.1 GCA_003646715.1 Deltaproteobacteria bacterium | reverse complement strand
CGGAAAAGAAATTAAGTTCACTCCACTGGATACAACTAGGGCATACCACAACCTGCGAGGCCACGAACGTTTGAGGTGCCAGGCATGCCACAGCAGGTGGATACCACAGTGCTACGGTTGCCACTATATATACACCAAAAGTGAAAAACAGAAGGATTGGATATGGGGTAAGAAGAGTTTAGGTAGATGGAAGGAATTTAGGTATTTTATCAGGTTTGAAAACCCAACCCTGGGTGTTGATTTTGACAACACTATAATGCCATTTTCACCATGCCAGGTTCTTGTGAGGACGAGAAAAACAGCCAGCGACAGACCTGTACCAACCGGGACTAAGCACATGATCATGAGTGCTTTTGATCCACATACTACTTTAAAAGAAAGCCGAAGCTGTATCGATTGCCACCGGAATCCGAAAACACTTGGGCTTGGCGAGGGTACCCTCACCAGGAAAACGGGCAAATGGACTTTTTCTTCCGTATTTGATACCTCAGTCCAGGCGTTTTTCTTCGAACATCCTCTCGATTCTTTTGTGAGTCTTGGTGGTACTGCGCTTCAGAAAGGTTATCGTCCCGGGGCAAGACCTTTTTCGGAAAAAGAGCTGGAAAAAATCCTCAGGGTAAGCCTTTGCCTGGGATGCCACAGGAACTATGAAGACAAAATCTATCGTGACTTTGAAAAAAGTTATCAACAATTTCAGAACAATGCTGTTCCTTGTAATGGCCTTGGAGAAAACCAAAAAGCAATTGGAAACCCAGAGATGGGTAAATCAAGCAGAGAATTTAAAAAATGGAAATAACGGGCCCGGGACATAATAGACATCACCCTCTTTCGCTAATTTATCCATCGTAACAATAACAATTCTGTTTACATTATTACCATAATTCTCTAGAAATCTTTTCACGGAACGAGGAATTTTGCTAATCCTTTTGCTAAACTTGACCTCTATTACTGCCGCTCCTCGCCTTCCCAGAACAAAGTCTACTTCTGTCCCTCCTCTGGTTCTATAAAAATGAATGTCTCCCGGTGCATAATCTTCAAGCAAATGCCTGTAAACAAAATTTTCTACCAGGTGGCCATCAATCAATTCGTATTTCATGAAGTTTTTTGAAAGTGCATACCGCACAATTCCGAGATCTCTCACATAAACCTTGGGCATTTTGGAAAGTTCTTTTCGAACGTTGGTAAAAAAAGGCCTCACAAAATCAAACATAAACGTTCCTGATAGAATATCCAGGTAAGTATTGACTGTGTTATAGTGAAGTCCCAGTGTTGAAGAAATCTCTTTTTTATTAACAAGCTGACCGATCTGTGATGTGAGAAGCTGGACCAGATTATTATAACCTGAAATATTCGAAATATTGAAAAACGATGATACATCTTTTTCAAGATAAGTATTTAGTATACTCTCAAGCAGTTGAAGCTTTTTCCCCCTCTGGTTTTGCAAAACAACCTCAGGATAACCACCCCACGTTATGTACTCCAAAAAGGCTCCCTCCAGCCTGGTTTTAAACGTCTTATAAAATACCGTAAGATCATCCCAATTCTTTTCTGAAAACCTCATTTCCTGCTTTCTTTCCATAAACGTGGTTCGACAGAACTCAAGAAAAGAAAATCTTTCGAGGGTGAATTCGACTTTTCGACCGGGCAAAAATTCCCTGGTCTTCAGAAGCTCCAGAGAAGAAGATCCGGTAACAATAAGTTTAATTTCTTTGACATATTTGTCATAAAGAGTTTTAAGGAATAATCCGGGATCGTCCAGATACTGAACTTCATCAAGAAAGAGATAGAGTCGTTTACGGGCAGGAAATTCAAGCTCGGTTTTCAAATACATCTCAAAGGAGTCGAGAGATTTCCAGAAGGGTTCGTACATATGCTGATCAACGGAAATATATTTCGTTGGAGCTTTATTTTTTGCCAGATTTTTCTCGATTATTTTTAGAAGGGTAGTTTTGCCTGCTCTTCGGGCGCCCTTTATAAGGATAATCTGAGGGTCAGGCAACCACGGATTTATTTTGCTCAGTATGTCCCTGTACACAACTTTCATTAAATTAAACCATACACGAGCATTATAGTTTTTTCAATGTATTTTATACATGATGTTGTAGTTTTTTCATCTAATTTTCTATGTAGATGCTCTAAGGTAATTTATCAAATGAAATTCCTGTCGATAATTATATTGATACTACAGATACTTATAGTATTTCCAAATTGCACATGTGCAAGTTCCTCAGTCACAAACTATTTTTTGTGCAACTCATGCCACCAGGGAATTGAAAAAGCAGGAAAAGGGCATGCCTTCCAATGCAAAAAATGCCATCTTCCCAATTTTGATGGCCGTGAGCTAAAATCCCACGAACCCATAATTCGAAATCCTGCTTCTCCTAAGTGGCAGATGGTCGTCTGCGCAAAATGCCATAAAGAAGAAGTTGAAAACGTGAAAAAATCTCTTCATGCAACCATGGCCGGTATTATTAACCAGACCAGATATTTGTGGGGAGCCCAATCTGTTTCCTGGCCACCAACTTATAGTGCTAACGGTATTCTTAAAAGACTTCCGGACAGAAAACCTGATTTAAAGTCGCCTGCAGGGCTGGTAGATGACTTCCTTCGAAGAAAATGCCTGCGCTGCCATATTTCTGTTCAAGGTGCCAAGACAGATGGGCTTTATAGAGCAACCGGATGTTCTTCATGTCATTCTATCTATGACAATGATGGCCTCTATAAGGGAAACGACCCGGCAATTGATAAATCGAGGAAGGGATATCCCAGAAAACACGGTCTAACTGCAGATATCCCCACAACTCAGTGTCTTCACTGTCATAACAGCAATCACGTAGGAGCTGATTACGTAGGGCTATTTCAATCCGATTTTAACCCCATTTACCAGGAGCCAATAGCTACAGGCATCAAACCCACCTATGGTACAGCGTACATTCGTTTATCCCCGGACGTTCATTTTAGATCAGGTATAAAATGTATCGATTGCCACGAAAAAAGTGAAATCATGGGAGACGGATCAGTCCCCGGAACGATGTCTGAAGCGGTGAAAGTCTCCTGCACAAAGTGTCATCGTGGTTTTTCCAGCCCTGGATTCGCACAAACTTCAGAAGCTCACAGAATTAAGCAGCATAAAAAACTACGATGCAGCGTATGTCATGCGAAATGGTCATTTCAGGATTACGGCTTAAGTGTAATCTTTACTTCAGAACCGTCTTATCGAAAATGGAGACACTTGATGTATCAGGGGGATCCGAATATTGTTCCCCTTTTCAACCGGGAACTTAACAAGAGATTCCCGGATATTCCTACAACTCCCGATTTCATCACCGGCAAACTCAAGCAGGGTATGTGGCTTATGGCATGGCGATTCAGAAGATGGGAATACATGCCACTGGGTATCGATACCAGAGGAAGAATTGCTATATTTAGACCTCAATATCAATACTACATAAGCACTGTGGACACAGCAGGCAACGTGTATCTTGACAGCGTGGCGCCTCAAAGGGGAGATGGCACAGGTATTGGCTGGGCATTTAACCCGTATTCTCCTCACACAATAGCACCTGCGGGTAGAAGCTGCAATTCATGCCATGGTAACAGGGTATCGGCCGGATTCGGAATATTCGCTTCCAGCGATCTGGACACACTCCATACAGTTCCCATAAAACCCGCAGATCCAAGGGCTCGCCTTTTTACCCGCGAAGAAAAGAAAAAACTGCTCATGCCTCTCGATACGCCCCGCGCCCATTTTTAGAAATATGAAGCTTTCCATAACACATTGGTTCTTAACCAGCATTCACCAAGCCCCCCATCAAAAATTCTCAAAGGGGTTCGCGGCTACTCGAGGTAGCGTTTCGAACAATGCTTTGAATACTAAACTGTGGCAAAGGCTTTCAACAACCTTCATCTTCTTCGATGGTAAATTCCGGTTGTGCCGGCAGAGCAGGCGGTTTAATTTTCGGGGTAACGGGAGCGACCGGTGTAACTATCTGCGGCACTGCTCCGGCAGATGCCGGCCATGAATAGCGCACCAGTGGAAGTGGAAACCTGGTATATTCAACCATGGAACCATCGTACAGGCGAACTTTTCTGTAACCCAGCACATGCCTCAAAACCCAGTATCCCAGGCAGGCAAAATGACCGGCATCACACAATGCAATTATTTCCTGCTCCCTATCTTCAGGAATCCCAGCTCCTAAAACGATTTTCTTGATTTCTTCTACCGGCTTAATCAGTCTGGGTATCTTTTCAATAAGAAGCCATTCGGCAGGCAAGCAGAGAGAACCCGGTATATGCCCGTATTTTAGGGTCGTTCTTCCCTTTTCCACACCAAAATAACGTGCCGGTACTCGAAAATCCACCACAGTTGCTTTCAGATAACGAACATCATCAAGAGTAGCCAATCTGGTTACGTCCAAATTCGGGACAAAGTTACCTGCGGGTGGGGAAATGCTATCTTTCTCGAGAGGCTTGCTTTGATACATCCACTCGGAAATGCCACCATCCAGAATTGCCACTGATTCGTGCCCTAGGACTTCAAGCGTCCAGGCGACTCTACATGCCCACGCAATTGCACCCAAGCTCAAGCCATCAGAGTAAACCACCACGTCACTTTTGTCTGTTACTCCAAATTTTTGCAATTTTTCTTTTAAATAATTCAAGGGTGGCAACATAAAAGGAATTCCGTTCAAGCGCTGTCTCCATCTTGCAAACGCACAGACAGCACGGGGGATATGTCCAAATCGATACTCTTGCGGAGAAAGCCTTACATCAAGTATCAAAAGATTTGGTTTGTCCAGATTATTTGCCAGCCACTCAACAGAAATAATTTTACCAGGAAGTTCACAGTTTGCTTGATGTGGGATCATCAATACTGCAAAAATAAAAAAGCAACTTACCAGCAGACAAATTCCCTTATTTTTAGGAACATTCATGCAAACCTCCTCCTTACACATGCCCCCTACCTACTTATTATTGTTCTTCATTTTTT
>QMLL01000166.1 GCA_003646715.1 Deltaproteobacteria bacterium | reverse complement strand
TTCGCCAAAATTATCTTTAAAGAATATGGCTTTATAATCAGGGTTGAGAAGAACATTTATATACCGGTTTCTAACTTCCCAGGGATCGCTGGTGAATGGGGACATTTTTTCCACATAAAACTCAGCAAGTTGATCTCTAAGCCTGTCGAGGCCATCTCGAAGAGGTCTTCGCCATTTCTGGTTCCAGTCAGGATGCCCCCCGAGGTTACAACCACAATCATCTCGCCATCTCTCAACCCCGTGAGCGCAACTCCACGATGATCTCTCAATAATCTGTGCCTCGGCCTGAACTGGAAACAACTCAAGATAATTGGCATAATTGGTAATCTTTATTTCCTTTTCTTTTTCCAGGAGATGAAAAGCAGCGGCAAGCGCCATCTCACCGAAGCGAAAATGATGTCCGTACGACTCTCCATCTGTGGCATAGTTAACAAGACAGGGATCCACATTTTCAGGGAAAGCATTTCTTATGGCATTAACCAGTACATGGCTATCAGACAGGAATTTTTCAAATGCAACACCTCTCGCAAGATTACCGTCATAAAAAAAGAGATAAATCTCTTTGCCATTTGGCAGGTTGCACCTATACGGACGGGTAGTGTCTACTTTCCCTCCGCTTACATCCGTCCATTCGTCATTTGGGGTCAACCTAGTTTTCCGCGCCTGGTAAGGAGATAGTATTGTGAATTTAATGCCTTCTTCTGCCATTACTGCCAGCGTTTCCGTGTCCACGGCGGTTTCGGCCAGCCACATACCTTCCGGCATTCTGCCAAAATGATATAAGAAGTCTTTTATACCCCATTTAACCTGAGTAACTTTGTCCTGATGGGAAGCAAGTGGCATGATCATGTGATTATAAACCTGGGCTATAGCATTTCCGTGGTCGTTGTTGTTTTCTTTGCTTACTTTATCCGCCTTTATAATTTGATTATAAGTATCCGGGAGCTTTTTTCTAAGCCACGAGAGAAGAGTGGGACCAATGTTGAAACTCATTTTGCTGTAGTTATTTATTATTCCCGTTATCCTGTTTTTAGCATCCACTATGCGTGCTGCCGTGTTAGGGCGATAACATTCTATGGCTATTCGCTCATTCCAGTCATGGTACGGTGCAGCGGAATCCTGTACTTCAATTTCTTCGATCCAGGGGTTTTCTCTGGGGGGTTGATAAAAGTGGCCATGGATGCAGAGATATTTTGCCATATTTTCTCTTCCTTCGTTATGTTTTCGGGTACAGTACTTTTCCAGTATCGGATACGCCGTAGCCTCCTAGCTCAAGTACCCGTTGTTGAAAATCTTTGCTTCGAATAATATCAATTACTACTCTGATCTTCTCATCATCCCAGAATTGTTCGGGAATAATCAGATCGTAGCGTTCAGATACTACAGGTATGAAATCCAGCCCAAGTGCGTTTGCAGCGGCGAATATTCCCATGCCCACGTCTGCAGAACCGCTTAACACATTAACGGCAACACCCATGTGGGTAAATTCTTCTTGATTGTATCCCTTTATTTGATCGCCGCTGATACCAAGCTGACTCAGTCTAAAATCAAGCAGGATTCGCGTACCGGAACCTCTTTGACGATTAACAAACATCACATCATCTCTGGTTAAATCTTCAAGACCCTTGATATTTTTTGGATTTCCTTTTTGTATGATAAGTCCTTGCTCTCGATAGACCAGGTTTACGACCCTGACTGGGACATCTTTTAAATAACGCTCGATATAGGGAAAGTTGTATTCACCACTCTCAGGATCAAGAAGATGGGCCCCGGCCAGGTGAGCGTGGCCACGCTTTATGGCCATCAACCCGCCCATGCTTCCTACATGACTTGACGTGAGAAAAAACCGACCATCCGTTTTTACCAGTTCATCTGCCAGGAGATCTATGGTGTTGTCGTGGCTGCCTATCATAACCAGAGTATTCTCGATCTGCCACTCCGGTTTTAAAAGTTCAGCATTAACTTCTTCTCCATCATTGATACCTTCAGTATCCTGAGGAATTCGAATGATGGCATCAGCTCTGGTTAAAGAAGTTATTATTCCGGCACCCCTGGTAAGAGGCGATGCAACGCACTTTTCACCTACTTTTCCAAGTATTACTCTTACAAATTCTTCGAGTCCCAGCTTGGAGGGAATCTTGCGTCCCATAACAGCTTTTACTGTTTTTCTGGGGGGCATGGTTAGTCCTCTGAGAGTATAAATCAACGGTGCAACAAATTCTTCAAAGGAAATAATGGCCGAAACAGGATATCCCGGGATTCCTATTACCGGTTTATCGCCAATTTTTCCCAGCACCGTGGGCTTGCCTGGCATTATGGTAACACCGTGCACAAAAACTTCTCCGAGTTCTTCCACAAGCTGCGCGGTAAAATCTTCGGTGCCAGAAGAAGACCCTGCATTAACAAGAATTATATCGTAGTCTTGTTCAACTCCTTTTTTCAGGACATCTCTGATCATATCTACGTCATCCGGAACAATTGGATGTATCTCAGCATGCGCCCCAAACTTTTCCGCCAGACTTGCCAGGACCGAGCTGTTGAATTCAACAATTTCTCCGGGTTGAAGTTCTCTTTCGTCTGCATCTTCGGGACTTACAAGCTCGTTTCCGGTGGGAATTATTAAGAGTCTTGGTCTTTTGTATACTTCAACTTCCAGGACTCCCGCAGCAACCATAGCTCCAACGTCATAGGAGGTTATCTCGTGGTTCCTGGGGAATAACATCTCTTTTGTTACAATATCTTCCCCAACCTTCCTGACGTGTTGCCAGGGATATGCCGCTGTTCTTATTTCAACGGAATTCTCATCCAGCGGTTGCACCTTTTCTATCATTATTACCGCATTTGCAAACTCGGGCAGAGGATCTCCGGTATCCACAAAAACAGCATCTTTTCCCAGCGTGAGGACTCGAGGACGCTCTTCTGTAACTCCAAAAGTTTTCTCAGCTTTCACTGCAATGCCATCCATGGCTGCGGAATGATAACCTGGAACAGGCCTTCGCACAAAAACGGGAGATGACGTCACTTGTCCCCGCGCTTTTGAGCTGGGAATGATTTCTGTTCGGCATCGAAGATTTCCAAATTCTAACGCAAGTGTTTCTTTAGCTTCTTCAAGAGCTTTCATATGTAGATATATTTTCCGTTTCCGCATATCCCTTCCTCGCCCAACGTACCGTGCCGTGAAACTCAACCCAAGTAAGCACAAAAATCAAATCCGTATTTTGTTTGCAGTGTGGATTCAAGAAAGCTGGCACAACCGTGGCTCACCGCTGAAATCCGAATCGCTGCCAGAAATCCCTTCTAAACCTTCTCCCCGCATTAATATCAACTTCTCCGAAGTACACCTGCTCGGTTTCGTCAAGTTCAACTTTTATCCAGTCTTCTATGTTGTCTAGGCTCTTCAACCATCGCCTGAAGTGATCTTTATCCAGTAATCTGGGTGGTTCGATAATCATGCTGTGGCCACCATACTGATGGTATCGCCTGCTGCCAATGAGACAATTAAAATCAGCCGTGTTTACCCCTACTATGGGTATAAAATTTTCAAACGCCCTTACAAGACATGCAGTACGCCAGTGTCCTCGCAAAATCGGGAAAATGCCTATATTGAAAATTATATCAGCCCCTCTGTCCGTGAGCTCCTGTCCCGCCTGTGGTTGTCCCCAGAAATCGATACAAACAGGCATCCCTATTTTTCCGAAATCAGTGTAGAAAACCTCATAAGGACCTTTACCTGGTGTGATGCCGAAGCTATGGCGCTCGAGAGCACCTACGCTTTTTTTTCTCTGCCTGCCAAGGATACGGCCGTCACGTCCGAAGAGCGTGGCGGTATTGTACAAATTGTCCCCGGACACTTCTACAATCCCGGCGATTATGTACGTTTTTAGAGCTCTCGCCTGGGCAGCAATTTCTTCTTCTCCGTTCCATGGAAAATATTCCGGAAAACAGATAATATCCAGATTCTTCCGCTTACATCGTTCCAGCAAAAGCAAAGCATGACCAACATTTCTCGGATCGTCGAATTGTGGATAGGGTTTAGGCTGAATAATGGCAACTTTCACCGTAGTTTTCACAGTTCACCTCTCATTTTAAATTTCGGTACAAACAGAACTAACAAAGCACCGCTGCCAAGCTACACAATATCTATGTCAACCCAGTATGGGAAATGATCGGAAGGATATCTCCCGTCTATTTCTTCTCTCACCAAGTCTCCATCCACAGCATTGAAATTTTCATCCAGGAGAATCCAGTCCAGACGTCCCCACTGCGGCACGCCGGTAAAACCATGATGAGTTAGACTCTTACCGTTTTCTGGTTTATCCAGCAATTTCCAGCTGTCCAGCAAGGGTCCTGTTGGTTTAACAAGAATCTTATAAGCTTCCGATCCGGGAACATCATTAAAATCTCCAGCCAGGATAACCGGATCCTGCCTCTTTTCGATCCATTCCCTGATAATCTCCGCTTGCTTTATCCTTGCTTCGGACGAAATATTGTCCAGATGCGTGGTGGCGAACCAGAACAACTTTCCAGAACCACTTTTTTTCGCCCTCATAAACGAAAGCATACGCGGAAATGCACTGTCCCAATCTTTACTCAGGTGAACTCCCGGAGTCTTGGACAACCAGAATTCTCCTCCGTCGCATGCAGTAATTTGAGATTTTCTGTAAAAGATGCTGGGATACTGGCATCGCTCATCCCATACTCTACCCTCCGAAAAGAGGGAATAATCAGGAAGTTCCCTTGCCAGATAATTCAGTTGCGCTAAGGTTCCTTCCTGGGTAGCCAGAAGATCCGGAGAATAACTGATAATCAGCTTCACCACAGATTTTTTGCGAACATACCAGAAATTATTTCCGTCTTTCGGGTTTGGGAAACGCAAATTTAAAGTCATTATTCTCATAAGAGCAAATCCCCGGGAAGTAACCGCAGAACAAACCACTCGCAAACCTGTTCAAGAAGCTCTTTTCGCATTGAAAAAATCCAGTATCTCGTTGAGC
>QMLL01000165.1 GCA_003646715.1 Deltaproteobacteria bacterium | reverse complement strand
TTCATACAGGTGATTTCGCCAATAAGGGATACCTCTAAAAATCGGCTACATACAATCGGCTTTGTCGTGGGAGACCTGGAAATTAGCCACGCTTTCAACCGGCTTGCTACCGGACACGTGGGACTTGGTAAAACCGGAGAAATATACATTGTTTCCGCAAGCGGCATTCCGATAACTAACCTAAGATACAAACCCGCCAATACAGGGAATGAGGAAAGTATAGGTTCACTTATCAAAACAGAAGGGGTCAAAAGAGTTTTAAATCATGAGAAAGGAACTTCGATATATAAAAATTACGCTGGAGAGACAGTGGTTGGATCGTACCTGTGGCTTGATAAACTGAAAGTGGGAGTCATTGCTGAAATTCACAAAAGCGAAATTATGGCTCCTCTCAGAAGAATAGGGTACTCAGCCTTCCTCACCCTTGGTATTCTCTTTACCTTATGCGTAATCATTTCTTATTACGTAAGCAACCACATTTCAGCTCCGATAATAACCATTGCAGAGACGGCAAAAAAAATTGCCGATGGAGATCTCAACCACAGATTATCCCTGGATCTGAAGAATGAAATTGGTGTGCTTGCTGAGGCTTTTAACTCCATGACAGAGCAGCTTGCCACTACCATCAGAACCCTTGAAGAGAAGGAAAAATCCATAAGGGAAGCTTACCACGAGCTAAAAGACACGCAGGCACAGCTTGTTCAGTCAGAAAAAATGGCGGCCATAGGTGAGCTTGTGGCAAGTATAGTACACGAGATGCGAAACCCGCTTTCATCAATAAAACTAAACCTCCAGATCATAGGCAGAAAACTGGACAGGGATTCGCAAGCCCACGAACACTACAAGATTGCTATCGACCAGGTGGCTCATCTCGACAAGATGTTCTCGGAACTTCTTAATTACAGCAAGCCCATTGTCCTGGATAAGATACCGATATTGCCGGATAAACTCGTGGACATGGCATTAAAACACATTAGCGAGAAACTGTCCGTTCACAACACTAAAATAATAAAAAAGTTCGAAGAAAATCTGCCTCCTGTGGAAGTTGACGTGGATAAAATTATCCAGGTAATCGTAAACGTCCTGAACAATGCAATTGATGCAATTGAAGACGATGGCAAAATCGAAATAAAAACGAGATTCACTGAAATGGAAAGGCAAAAAATGGTGGATATAATCATTTCAGACAGCGGTGTCGGGATACCAGAGCACCAACTTGAACATATATTCAAAACTTTCTTTACAACAAAAAAGAAGGGTACTGGGCTTGGTCTTACCGTGGTGAAAAAGATCATGGAAGCGCACCAGGGCAGAATCAATGTCAAGAGTACAGTAGGTGAAGGCACCACCGTCGTTTTGAGTCTCCCTGTTAAAGATAGCAAATAATGCGGACTATGATTGGTGAGTAGAAAAGATGGAAAAGATTCTTGTGATAGATGATGATAGCGCTCTAGCCCAAACGTTGAAGCTGTATTTCCAGAGCAAAGGAATAGATGTGATTGTGTCCAGCACTGCCGAGGAAGCTTTATCTGCGTGGCAAAACACTCAGCCAGATCTGGTACTTCTTGATGTCCAGCTTCCTGATTTGAATGGCCCTCAATTGCTTGCGAAGGCTAAAGAAATGAAACTGGAAGGCGAAGTTGTAATGATTACCGCCTTTCAGGACACCGAAGCAACATTGCATGCCCTTAGTCTCGGGGCCATCGATTATCTGTACAAGCCGCTAGACCTCGATGATCTCGATCTCCTGGTAAAAAAGATAGACCTCCGAAAGAAGGAGAAAGAGAAGATAGATAAACTAACATACGCTATCTCTGAAACTTATAAACCAAAGCAAATAATTGGCAGGAGCAAAGGTATCCTAAACGTCGTAAAAGCTATTGTGCAGGTATCGAAAAGTCCTGCAACCGTTTTGATCGAAGGCGAAACGGGAACCGGGAAAGAACTTGTAGCTCAAACAATTCATTATCAGGCTACTCCCAATGAACCGTTCATGGGAATCAACTGCGCATCCATCCTTGCAAACCTGCTGGAAAGTGAGCTCTTTGGATATGAAAAGGGAGCTTTTACAGGGGCAACCCAGAGAAGAATCGGAAAACTAGAATATGCAGGCCATGGGACACTATTCCTGGACGAAATATCTGAGCTGCCTCTGGAACTGCAAGCCAAATTCCTGCGCGTGCTGCAGGAGCGAGAATTTCAGCGGGTTGGTGGTGTGAAAAATATTCCGTTCAGGGCAAGGGTTATAGCTGCCACGAACAAGAACCTCGAAAAGCTGGTGGAAACTGGAGAATTCAGGGAAGACCTATACTTTCGCTTGAAAGTTTTCGTTATAAAAATTCCGCCGCTTCGTGAACGCCGGGAAGACATAGTCCCGCTGGTTGAATACTTCATTAATCAGCTAAATCTCGAACTACATAAAAAAGTTAAAAGAATACCCAGAACATATCTGGATGCGCTGGTTGAATACGATTGGCCCGGCAACGTGCGAGAACTTCAAAACGTTCTTCGCCGTGCCATGATCCTGACTGAAAGCGAAGTCCTGGATTTTGACTTAAGATGGCTCAGCAGGAAAAACAGCGAAAAAACAGCTACATCCAGTTTCGACATCGAGGATGGCACCCCGAAGAAACTGGTTGACGTAGAGAAAGAACATATCACGAACGTATTGAGATATACCAAAGGTAATTACGGTGAAGCATGCAGGATACTGGGAATAAGCAGACCTACATTGCGGAAGAAAATCAGGGACTACAACATTCCGGTTAAATCTTAATACAGGTAAAATGTATCTTTTTAACTGATAATATCATGGAATTTTAGGCTTAAACGGGAGGCAAACACACCAATGAGAGCAATGATACTGCGTTCGGTTTGTGAAGTGAAAGAAGGCACCAAGCCACTGGAAATGGCAGAATTACCTGATCCGGTTCCGAACGATAACGAGATATTGATACAGGTGTCAGCTTGTGGAGTCTGCCACACGGAACTGGATGAAATAGAAGGCAGAACACCGCCACCTGTGTTTCCCATGGTGCTTGGACACCAGGTGGTGGGAAAGGTGGTGGACAAAGGCCAGAATGTAACCAGGTTTCAAATCGGAGATAGGGTCGGAGTCGGATGGATATATTCTTCCTGCGGAAATTGTGAATTTTGTCAAAAGGGAGAAGAAAACCTTTGCCCCAAATTCAAAGCAACGGGCAGGGATGCAAACGGAGGATATGCGGAATACATGGTTATCCCTGAAGATTTCGCCTTTCCAGTTCCGGATTTTTTCTCTGATACGGAAGCAGCTCCACTTTTGTGCGCAGGCGCCATCGGCTACAGATCGTTAAGGCTAACAGGATTGAAAGACGGGCAAAATTTGGGACTTACTGGTTTTGGAGCTTCCGGCCACCTGGTGCTCAAAATGGTCAGACATAAGTATCCAAATTCAAAAACATACGTGTTTGCACGCAGCGAACAGCAGCAAAAGTTTGCCCTTGATCTTGGAGCAGCTTGGGCCGGAAATACGGATGAAGAATCACCGGAAAAACTTCATGCAATCATAGACACAACCCCTGTGTGGAAACCTATCGTGGAAGCTTTAAAAAACCTTCAGCCAGGCGGGAGACTCGTGATAAATGCGATCAGAAAAGAAGACGTTGATAAAGATTATTTGTTAAAAATTGATTATCCTACACATCTCTGGATGGAAAAGGAAATTAAAAGCGTGGCCAATGTGGCTAAGAGAGACATTGGTGAATTTCTTCAGCTTGCAGCGGAGATGAAGATAAAGCCGGAAGTACAGGAATTCAAGCTGGAAGAAGCTAACAGGGCACTGATTGAGCTTAAAACCCGGAAGATTAAGGGTGCAAAGGTGCTTAAAATTGCAGATTAATGAAATCCCCCTGAGTCCCCCTTTGCAAAAGGGGGACTTATCCTTAGTACTTTTATCTATGAAGGGGAACTTCCTGGTACTTATGCCTACAAAAAGAGGACTTATCTCCTCGTACTTATATCTGAGGGAAATGAATACTTATTTTGTACTTTTCACAATGATAGCGTGTTTAATTTTGTATGTTTATCTAAGGCAGTCACACCCAGGTAATTAAAAGTTTCAGTAGATAATAATCACAGTCAAATCGATGAAAATTTCACTACAAGCGCCCAGGGTTCCCCTTGCACAAGGTGTACTTCCAAGTCCCCCTTTTGCAAAGGGGGATTTAGGGGGATTTAACAGCCTCGCCCGTATTCAGGAAAAATAAGATCCGTTGTATCATCCGCCATCTAATAAAATCGTAGAAAAATATCCATGGTTTTGCCCCACTTGCGTCCATCAATATCCTTCCTGTTCAACATGAAACAAAAAACGGAAAAAATAGCATTTCGTATACCTCCACTACGCCAATTCACCAGTGCAATAAAAAGTTACCTTTTTTATGAATATCGTTTGATAATCTGACAGTTACTCATCTCTCATTTGTTTCCATACCACCTGCTGCATTTATGCCTCTCTCTGACGGTTACTACGACGGAGTAATATACAGTGTAGAAAGGGTTCAACTAATGCCCAACGGTGTTGGCGGGGTCAGTTTTCCTTCATACCTCTATGCACCGGTTAATCTCCCTCATGGTGCAGAAATAGTGAAAATTACCTGCTGGTGGGAAGATAATGTGAGTCACGTCGATGCAGACTATGATCCGCACCTTGAACTTTATCGCTGTTCTTTAAATTCAGGAGTAAAAGAACTCATGGCATCTCTTCGAAGTCACTGGAACGATTCAGATAGACACCTCCAGTACGCACCTGACCAGTCAAGCGATTACGCGTCTGATTCTATTGAACACAAGGTTATCGACAATTATCAGTACAATTACACACTTTTTCTTTACTTGCCAAGAGCGGATGACGACAATAACTTTTGTGCTCTTGGAGGCGTAAGAATCGAATACAAATACAATCCTTAAAAAATGGGGAGAATTAATGAAGAGAACAATACCCGCTTATGAAAAACTCGGAATTTTTTACCTTGGAAAGGAGGT
>QMLL01000164.1 GCA_003646715.1 Deltaproteobacteria bacterium | reverse complement strand
TTGTCTACCACGTCTTATATATTCCCTCTTTAAGGTAGATTATAAAATAAAGTACTTGGTGTCAGGACGAATGTGATTGTTTAATGCAACAAGACTATTATAAACCACAAATATTTGAATTTAAAATATTTAATATAGGCTCCCATGTATTATCCTTTGTCTTTAGCTAAAACCATAAGGGTTTCGCCGCCAAAAAGACGAACACCCCAGTCCTTGTTGATCCAATAAGCTATCCGCCTTGGAAAGCCGGCTAACCTGGTCTTGAAGCTATACTGCAAAGAAGCGGCATAAGCCTTGGTATAACGGCTGTGGATAATTTCAAAACCACTGTCTTTTACAATACTTAAGGCCAATTGCTTTGTGAAGTAGTGGATATGCCCGACTTTATGGCGGGCATAAAGCAATGGCTGCTCACGCAGCACGCTTATTGCAGAAAGATCAAGAGGAATATGAAAAATATAATATTTGGCTTTGCAACGCAGCCGGTTAAGAAATTCAAACGGATCCTGAATATGTTCTATGACATCCAGCAAAAGAATCAGGTCATAAAATTTGCAGTTAAGTTCAAAAAAATCGCCCAGCTTAAAATGGATATCGACATCTGTGTGCTGAAGCCAATATCGCTTAACCGCCGGAGCAATATCAAAGCCATATAACCCGGCGTCAGGATAAGACTTGTGCAATTCCGCAAGAACCCCGCCGGCGCCGCATCCGACCTCACAAATCGTCTCCGGCGACAATCCGGTATGCAATAATATTTCAGTTACCTTTTTCGCTTTCCAGGGACTGTCCTTAATATCCCAGGTAGGATTATGCTCAAAATAATCTGATGACAAGTATTTGTTTTTCGGCAAATTCATAATGGGTTATTGCGTTATAATTTTTTAATAAATTTAATCCCTTTGTCGATTATTGATTTGGATATCAAACTCAAATAAACTATATTGATAATAAACTTTGACGCTGTTTTGTTTTTTAGATGAGCTTTGCGCCATTCACTATAAGTTGTAAAAATTTTAAGTTTGCTTATGCCTCCCATACGCATATTAGATATCACTAATGGCGCATGGAAGACCTTTAAAGAAGATCCGCCGCGAAGATAATGCTCATAGTCCATTGCAATTGTAAAATCTTCGTTAAATAATCCTGCCTTTTTAAAATATTTTCTATTGGTAAACGCCGCAGGATGTAAGATTGTATCTTTAAAAAAAAATTTTCGTCTGCTAAAGGGTCTGCCCAGCGGGCCGGAAATTATTTTTGGATTTTTTCCCATGCTTACAAACATGATTTTGCCAAAGACTACATCCGCATCAGAATTATTTTTGAGATAATATGACATTTCACTTAATACCGAAGAACCAGCCAGATAATCATCAGAGTTTAGAAAAAGCAGCCACTTGCCGGAACTATTTGCTACTCCAAGATTAAATGCATGCGACAGACCTCGATCCGGGCGTGAATGCCAATAGGCCAGGTTCCTGGCATATCGATTGATGATTTCGGGTGTTCCATCAGTTGATTTGCCGTCAATCACTATATATTCATAATCATCAAAGCCTTGGGATACGACGCTTTTAATACAATCTTCTATGTAATCAACACTATTATAACTAACAGTAATAACTGATATCAGAGGAATACCCATAAAATTTCTTGATCTATCCGGCCTTTGAGTCCGGCTTATTGAAAAAACATAATATTTTGTATTAATTCGTTAGCATATAAGAGCATGCTTTGGTAAGTCAAATGAATGCCGTCAGTGGTTCTGTATTGTGCAAGATCCTGAGATTTAATGAAAGTATAATTTGGGGCATTAAAATTACACTTTAAAGTTTTTCGAACAAACCGTGACAGTTTGGAATCAGACAATTGTGATGCGATTGGCATTTCAAAAAAAACTACTTTGGTTCCTCTTTGGATCATAATTGAAACAAGCCTTTGAAGATCAGAAATATTTTTTTTGATCATGCCGGGCTCAGGTATCGTGGAATACTTTTCTTTATACAGAGCCAGCATCCTTGTGTAAGTATTTTGATCAATTTTTCTTTTTATTTGCTCTGATTTAGTGCTCTTGCCGGTTTTGTATAAAAAACTCAATATTATATTCAAAGGTTGATATTCGGCCTGTAAGGAAGGGATTGTTTTTTTTATTTTCCAAATAAGCGGCGCAAAAAGCCTGTCAAGCATCTTTTCGTCTTTGTCATTAAAGATAACATTGGTTTCAATTAAAATAATTTTTGGGGCTGCTCCGCTTCTTACAAGCAGCTCCAAACCGGTCAGGACACTGCCGCCGCTAAATCCCAGATTATAGACATCCGCCGGCAGAACATCTTGGTCAATTCGGGCAGCAAGCGATGATCCTAAAATGATTTTCGGAATATTTAAATATCTGTATATAAACCTTTGGGAAACAACAAAATTTTTTTGCCACTGGTTCTGGACTTTGGTTATTTCAGGCTTGCAACATATAATATAACCAGTATAAGTTGTAAATAATACAATAAATACGACTATTATATTAAATATAAAACTTTTGCTGAAATTGGAGCTAAAATTGAAAATAGATAAATTTACCAGGACTTCCACCGCTGATTGTCAGAAGAAAAAGCATACCGCCGTAGGCCCAATATTCCAGAGTTCTGAAATATTGAAATTTATAATTTTGTTTTATTAAATAATAAACATGAAAAACCGCTACCGGAATAGAGAAAAAAATTATCGCTATTATAATAGTAAGGTTGGGCCGCAGGTGAAAATTTTCAGATATTGCTTGAAAGTACATTATTGCCTGTTTAATCTCCGGAAGGATAAACATTGGCCATGCAAATGATAAAAATAAAAAAACAAAACAAATTTTTACAAATTGTAATATAAAATTGTCTTTTTTATTTTTTTTCTTTGAAAAAAAGCGTTCAACTGCAAGCGCAACTCCGTGCCACATACCCCAGACAGCATAACCCCAGGCAGCTCCGTGCCACAAACCGCCGAAAAACATAACCAGAAAAAGATTTACATATGTCATCACTTTACCTTTTCGGTTACCCCCCAGTCCAATATACAGGTATTCTTTTAACCAGCTGGAAAGAGATATATGCCATCGTCTCCAAAATTCCGAAAATGATTTTGAGATATATGGAAAATTAAAATTCTGCGGGAGCTTATAACCAAATAAAGCTGCAACTCCTATTGCTATGAAAGAATAGCCTGCAAAATCAGAAAAAATCTGGATTGAAAAACCGAATAGAAAGGTCATCAGGTTCAAGGATGAATATCCCTGAAAAAATGGATAAGCTATAAAAAAAGTCTGATCCTTTAAGTTATCTGCAATCACAACCTTTAAAAAATATCCCAAAATCAAATTTTTAATTACAAAATCCCATTCAATTTGATTTAAAAGCTTGGGTTTAATTTGCGGCAAAAATTCATAGGCCTTGACTATCGGCCCGGCAACAAGTTGTGGAAAAAAAACAATATAAAAAAAAATTTTTTTATAATGAAGCGGAAAAGATCTGTCAATTTGAACTGTATGGCGGGCAGGTCCATGGTCTTGATTCGAACTTCTGAAAACATCCACCACCAAACTGATTCCCTGGAACGTATAAAACGAAATTCCCACTGGCAGCGGCAGCATAAGAAAATATGCGCCCAGGCCTTCAAGGTTGCTGAAATCACCATAAATTGATGACCCGACAAGCTTATTATATTTAAAAAAAACAAGAACCAAAAGATTGGCCGCGACACCGGATACAGCCCAGAGCCGCCTGTAAGCCTGTTTATTATGATAATACACAAAATAACTGGTTACAGCATTGATCGAAGCTGAAAACATCAAAAGCAAAAGCAACAAACATTGACTGTAACCATAAAAAACGCCGCTGGCTAGAATTAAAATTTGAACCTGATACTTTTTAAGAATGGGCAAATAATAAACAATAACAGTCAAGAATAAAAATACGAAAAAAACAAGGCTATTAAACAGCATTTTATAATATTTTAAGTATTGTTCCGGCAAGATTGTCGGCTACAATCGCCCAGGCCGGAACATCTTTTTTAATAACGGATTTTTGATCCATATTGCTCCACTATTTATAACTAACTGTCGGCATCCATTATTTCTAAAACAATATTTTTGTATCTATTAAAAAATTCTGCCTGACGACTTTGCAAACCAGCTACGGCATCATTAAAGAACTGCTCTTCTTCGGTACTATTATAAACCTGTTTGACCTGAATCATTAATGCAGCAAGTTCATCTGCATCGTCAACATTAAAAAAACGGCTTCTGGGTGGCGATTGTTCTTGATGCACTTTGATATCTGAAAGCAAGGTTGCTTTTCCTATCGCCCGTGCTTCTTCTGCTATTGTACTCCACCCTTCAAAACGGGATGGATTGATAACCGCCATGGAATAACGCATTAAACCGAGCATTTCCTCGTAAGGTACTATACCCGGACAAAGAAAATCATTTTTTAAGCCATAAGTTTCAATTTTTTTCATTATGGACGAATAATATTTAGAATTACGTTCATCATACTTATTGCCCGTTGCCACCACTAAAAGTGTCTCTCCTCGTTGCTTGGCAATCCGCAAAGCTTCAATCACCAACAGATGGTTTTTATGTTCCCAAAATTGATTGGGCATATGAAACCAGGGACGATCTAGGTTATATTTTTCCTTTAGTTCATCCTTTAAGGGCCAACGAATATCAATGGCAAGGCATGCCGCAAACTGTAACACTTTAGATTTATGTTCGACACTCCCTGCGAATGCCTGCAAATCTTTTTGGGCCGCATAACTGCTAAGCAATACACAATCTCCATATTTAACATGAGAGAGATATCCTTGATTACGTTTGACCCTTTCCTGCTGTGAAAAAAGGTGCGGCAGGTGAAGATGCTGGAAATCAGGAATCCATGGCATCGCCGGGATTGCCTTTCCCTTCCACAAATAATCCGAATGAGATAAAAAATTGATATGATGTTTACGCAATAGTATGTATAATAACAAATCCCGCTTAAAACTTTTCTGGATAACTTTTCTGATTGAA
>QMLL01000163.1 GCA_003646715.1 Deltaproteobacteria bacterium | reverse complement strand
ATTATTTCTTTGGTCATTGTTTATGCGTGGCGAAAAGGAGTGTTTGAGTGGCAAAGAAGATTTTAGAGCCCCCTGTAGTTCAGTTTGCTCTTCTGGAGGACGTGCTAAATCTGGCCAGGGCCAATTCTCTTTGGCCAATGACTTTCGGTCTAGCCTGTTGCGCCATTGAGATGATGGCGGCGGGAGCTTCCAGGTTTGATCTGGACCGTTTTGGATTTGGCGTATTCAGACCTTCTCCGAGGCAGTCGGATCTGATGATCGTTGCCGGTACCATATCCAAAAAGATGGCACCCACGATTCAAACCCTCTGGGATCAGATGCCGAATCCCAAGTGGTGTATTGCAATGGGAAATTGTGCCATATCCGGAGGGCCTTTTGAATATGACGGGCAATATGCCATAGTGCCTGGTGCGGACCTTATCGTACCTGTGGATGTATATGTCCCAGGTTGCCCGCCTCGCCCTGAAGGTCTTATACAGGGTATTCTGGCTCTGGAAGATAAAATAACGAAAGGTGAGAAGAGGAATATTCTAAGAAGGTTTTCTCGATTCGGGAGTGGAAAGAAACATGCCTTTAGACTCGTTAAAGAATAGCATCGAAAAGAAGTGCCCGGAAGCCAAGGTAGCTGAGAGCGACCACTCGAAGACGGGTTGGTATCTTGATGTGGCTATCCCGGCAGAAAAAATCGTAGATGTGACCGAAACAATGTTTGACGAGATGTATTACCTTGAAGCAATCACTGGCCTGGACTTCAAGGACGGTTTCCAGGTTCTGTACCACTTTAACAAGTTCAAAACAAAAGAAAGAATCGTGGTCAGGATAACTACCGAAAAAGGAAAAAAGGTTCCGACCATATCTTCCGTATACAGTGCTGCGTTGTGGCATGAGAGAGAAGTGCATGACTTCTTTGGAATCGAGTTTGAGGGAAGTCCGGATATGCGGCCCCTTCTTATGCCCGAAGATGCTGATTTTCATCCGTTGTTGAAGGAATTTGGAAAGGTGAACGCTTATCTAAGGATGGATGAGATTTATGGCGATGATAAATAGTGAGCCGGAAGTAACAAGGGAATATTTTCTTAACTTAGGTCCTCAACACCCGAGTACTCACGGTGTTTTAAGAGTCCTCCTGAAACTTGATGGTGAGTACATCGTTGAAGCTGATCCGATAATAGGGTACGGGCATAGAGGGCATGAAAAAATGGCAGAAAATCGCACGTACAAGCAATTTATGCCCAACCCGTCCAGAGTGGATTACCTTTCGGGTTTTATTTATAACCACGGGTATGTGTTGGCCGTGGAAAAGCTGATGGGACTGGAAGTCCCGGAACGGGCCAAATACATAAGGGTCATCTGCTCGGAGCTAAATAGGATCTCAAGCCACTTACTCTGGTTTGGTACTTTCCTGATGGACCTTGGTGCTTTTACTCCTTTCCTATACTGTTTTGATGATCGTGAAGTGATCCTGGATCTTCTTGATTCTATCACCGGCTCAAGGCTCACATACTGTTACTGTCGTATTGGTGGTGTGGCAAAAGATATTGACGACCAGTTTATCGAGGGAACTTTAAGTTTTATTAAAAGACTTCGAAGCAGATGGACCGATTATCACAACTTGGTCACGAAAAACGTCATCTTTATTCATCGTGTAAAAAATATTGGTCTTATAACCAAAGATATCGCCCTGAAGTATGGTGTGACGGGCCCCAATTTGAGGGGTTGCGGTGTTCCCTATGATATCCGTAAAGCGGAGCCGTATGAAATTTATGATGAACTAGATTTTGAGATACCTGTGGGAGAAAAGGGCGATATATGGGATCGCTACATGGTTCGGTTAAATGAGATGGAACAGAGTTGTAGAATCATCGAACAGGCGATCAAGAAGCTGCCACGAGGACCAATCAAGGCAAGTGGCGTACCCGTCAAGATAGCACCTCCCAAGGGCGAAGTTTACTTCCCGTTCGAGAGTGCTCGCGGCGAAGCAGCTTTCTATATCGTAAGCGACGGAACGGAATATCCGTATAGAATAAGAATCCGGGTGCCAAGTTTTTCAAACTTGCAAGCTCTGATTGAAGTGTTACCTGGCACGTTGGTGGCTGATACTATTGCGATACTGGGTAGCATAGACATTGTTGTGCCGGAAATAGATCGCTAACTTAGGAGATCTTGTTTAATTAATTGTTTTCTCCATATTGTTGAAAGAGGAGAATTCTCTTATGGCGGGAGTTATGGAGCATGTATTGGGGAACGAAGTAGGGCGACTAATAGTTGGTCTTATAGTTGTACTAATTTTTAGTCAGCTAAATGCCCTGTTTCTGGTCTGGTTGGAAAGAAAGGTTGCAGGTCATATCCAGTTGAGGATCGGTCCAAAGGAAGTTGGCCCCTTTGGTTTGTTACAGACAATAGTGGATGGTTTGAAACTGGTTGGCAAAGAACTGATAACACCGAAAAGAGCCGACAAGATCCTTTTTATCATAGCTCCGGTTCTGGTTTTTGTTCCTGTTCTTGTCCCTTTCATAGTGCTTCCGTTTTCGAAATCTCTTCCTTTAAATGATATGAACGTTGGACTTCTGGTAATTTTTTCTTTTTCAACCATTAACGTCCTTGCGATTCTGATAGGTGGATGGGGATCCAACAACAAATATGCGCTTTTAGGGGCGATAAGATCGGTTGCCCAGAACATAGCTTATGAAATTCCTTTGCTCTTGTCAGTATTGAGCGTGGTTTTGATGACCAAGACTCTCCAGATGTCCAAGATCGTAGAGGCTCAGTCGAGCTACTGGTTTTTTCTTGTTCAACCGATTGCAGCTTTGACTTACTTCATATGTGCAACTGCCGAGACAAACAGGGCTCCTTTTGATATCCCGGAAGCTGAATCAGAACTGGTTGCAGGTTTCCATACAGAATTTAGCGGAATGCGATTTGGTCTCTTTTTCCTCGCTGAATATACAAATGTTTTTGTCGTGTGTGCGGTGGCAACGACGCTCTTCTTAGGAGGATGGACGGGACCATTTGGATACAGCCTTGGAATACCGGGAATTATCTGGTTTCTGGCAAAGACTTATTTACTGGTGTTTGTGATCATGTGGTTCCGATGGACCTTTCCACGATTGAGGTTTGATCAATTGATAAGTTTTTCGTGGAAGGTTTTGATTCCTTTGGCCTTAGCAAACCTTATTATAACTGCTGGAGTAATTAAACTCATTTAGTAGGGTGAATTGCGGATATGGGATATTTCAAAGACATTTTAGTTGGCGGTTGGAGCTTAGTAAAAGGCCTGGAAGTAACGATTAAGAGGCTTTATCGGCCGGTAGTTACGCTTCAGTATCCGAGGCACAAAATTGAGATGTCTCCGAGTTATCGTGGGCACATTGAGCTGAAGCGTTTTCCGGACACAGGGTCGCATTACTGCGTGGCTTGCGGCACCTGCATGAGAGTGTGTCCTTCCGGTGTGATTAAGTTGCAAGGGGAGAAGGATAAGGCGCTTGATGTAAAAAGGGTGGTTCATTACTACATCGATTTCAGTCATTGCAGCTTATGCGGTTTGTGTGTCGAATCCTGCCCCATGCAGACCCTTGAGTTCTCAACGGAGTACGAACTTGCGGACGAATCACGCTGGGACGGTGTGATTGATTTGGTGAAATATTTTGAGGAGTCAGCGAGATGAGCGGTGGTGTTTTAAGCCAGGGTTTTTTACCTCAGTTGGCTTTTATCGTGATCGTGGGGCTAACGTTCTGCGGAGCGATAATTGCCGTGTTTCATAGAAATATTCTCTACAATGTACTGGGACTGGCGCTAGCATTGAGTGGCGTGGCCGGCCTGTACGTTTTCCTGGGTAGCCTGTTTATCGGGTTAATGCAGTTGCTTATATACGTTGGAGCAATATGTATTGCCATGGTTTTTGCAATTATGCTGTCCAGACCGGTTCATCTGCCCAAACCAAAGCGAAAATTGTCTAAAGTGGGTGCCAGTGTATTTGCTGGTCTTCTCATTCTGGGTGTTAACCTGGGAGTAATATACAAAACCGCCTGGGAACCGGCTGCAGAGCGGAAGATTGATTGGTCGGTTAAAACCATTGGAGACTTTCTATTAACCAAGTATGTGCTGGTCTTCGAAGTAATATCCCTCGTATTGCTTGTTGCAATGCTGGGTGCAATTATTATTTCTCGATATAACGGGAGGGTTTCCTCGTGAACAGCCTTACACTGTATCTTTTGATAGCAGCAATCCTTTTTAGTTTTGGGCTTGTTGGGGTCATGATGAGACGATCCCTTATTGCCATACTCGTGTCCATTGAACTTATGCTGAATGCCGCAAGTCTTAATTTTATGGTGTTCAATAAGTTCCTATCGCCGGATACGAGTATAGGTCAGATATACACATTGTTCATTATGGGTATAGCGGCGGCTGAAGCAGCGATTGCTCTCAGTATTTTCCTAGCGCTGTTCCGCCACTTACGATCGATAAACATAGAACGTGCTCGAGAATTGAGGGGATAAAAACGTATGTTTGCGAAAGATCCAATCCTTTTAGCCTGTACGGTAACAGTTGTACTACCATTTCTATCGTTCCTGACCATTATCTGTTACACGAGGAAATGGGAACGGGTGTCGTGTTCCATTTCGATCGGGGCAATACTGACTTCGTTACTTTGTGCAATATATCTCTTTGTTGCAACCAGGCATTTTACTGAACCTCTTCAGTACAAGCTGCCCTGGATAATATCGGGTAAAACGATAATCCCCTTTGGTTTTTTGGTGGATCACCTCAGTATGTTGATGCTGGTAATCGTGGCTGTAATAGCATCTCTGGTACAGATTTACTCCCTTGGCTACATGGCAGGTGATCCTGGTTTTTCACGTTACTACGCGTTTCAATCACTTTTCGCGTGGGCAATGATGACCATGAGCGTTGCCCCTTCCATGATCCAGTTTTACATTTTCTGGGAACTGGTAGGATTGGCGTCGTATCTCCTCATTGGATTCTATTATGAAAAATGGAGTGCTTCGCAGGCCGGGAAAAAAGCGTTTGTGGTCACCCGTATAGGTGACGTTGGAATGTTCATCGGCCTCGTGATACTCCTT
>QMLL01000162.1 GCA_003646715.1 Deltaproteobacteria bacterium | reverse complement strand
CTAAGTCGATTCTTAAATCCGTCCAAAAGTGGCCGGATAAAATCGGATTAGGTGGCCACTTTGCTTAGGATTGGGTGGCCGGAATGAATAGGATTCACTGGCCGGTTTAGATCGGATTACGCAGCAGTACATATCTGAATATCTTCTTCGTCAAGTTTGGTTCCATCCTCAGCAATCCGCGCCCCATAGATATCAATGTCTTGTCCGCTCCGGTCGTCTTCCCATACAGCGAGGTAATATTCACCATTCCAGGCGATTGAGACATTTTCTTGCTCATTTACTCCGAGCGTTATCCTAATCCCCCTATCAGTAGTTGTTCCTTCGTACAATGTAAGTGAAGAGGAGACGTGTCGGCCGTATATCTCACCAGTATTATGTTCCCAGTCCTCCCACAAGATGAAAAATTTGGACCCATCCCAAACAGCCGAAGGGTCGTTTTGGTGCTTGGGAGCAATGCCCACAGCTCCCTTTTTGGGCTCTATTATATCTCCATCCTCGGTTAGCTTGAAACTAATGGCATATATACCTTCTTCATCCCCATTGTATGTAGCTTCATAGGCAATCAAGTAGTTCTCTGATCCATCCCATGCCAGAGATGGGTTGAATTGATCTCCTTCCTCAGCGCATATCGGAATCCCGGATGTATCTAACACGGTACCATCGGCTGATACTCTAGTACCATAAATGTCTATCCTATCTTCCTCATCTGTTGAATTCCTCTTATCCTCCCAAACAACAAGGTATTGGCTCCCATCCCATATCACAGCTGGTCTCCGCTGGTCGTTGCCAACGGTACAAATATCAATCCTATTGCCCAAGATCTGACCCTCGTCACTAACCTTCGCACCGTAGATATTTGTTGGTGTTTCGCCAGAATCGTCTTCTTCAACTTTTTCAGCCCATACGACCAAGAATTCATCCTCATTTGAACCAATGGTAAGATTGTAGACTGCATTTCCGCTTATGGTAAAGTACTTCTCCACCTCTCCCGGGGCAGTTATTAGAGCACCTTTGGTTACCGAATAGGTTGTACAGCCCCAGAGCATGTCGCAACTCTTACGCTTGTATGACCAAGTTACAAGGAATTTGCTTCCATTGTATCCTACGGCGGGCCGGACTATATGATCGACTATACTTGTTGAGAATATTTCGAACTCACCATCCCCGAGTATATTTCCGTCCGGTCCAATGAAAATACCTTTCACATAGAGGTCAGTAATGTTAAAATAGTTATCTCTTATACACTCTAACCACACTACGAAAAAATTGTTTCCATCCGAACAAACCGATGGCAGTAATTTCCATTGATCGCTACTTGAGAGACAGATGCGTGTCTTGTCCAGAATCTGTCCATTAGCATCTAATCGTGCTCCGCAAATCTTATAGCAACCGTTCTCATAGACTTGGCATACTGCAAAATATTCCTCTCCGTTCCAGGTTACCGAGGGGTTTTTGTCTGAAGACGCACTCTCAAATCCAAAAATCGGTTCTGAAATAGAGTATTCTGGACCTATGGTTGGGTCCACAACCACCGGGTAGGAGGCACCCCTCAAAACCAGATCAGGCACTTTCAATATGATTTTTCCATCCACTTCAAGGGGCTTGCATCTATAAAACTCTTGACCCGTTCTATCCCTTACAATCATATCTCCAAAACTGAAGTTATTATTAATATCCCTAGTTGGAGTTAAATTATCCGCCTCTCTTCCACTTGCTCCAGTGTTACACAAACTCGCCACAATCTGAAGATCGCCTTCATAGGGCATGGGCGATTCCAATACAAAGTCCCACTCTATTTCCCTGTCTCGCACAGCGACCTTTTCAACTATTCCACCGGCAATATTCCTCATTGCATAGTGTGCATTATATCTCCACGCGCTTCTTTCTATTGGAATGAGATGTGCCCCCTTTTTTATTTCTTCCACCGACAGGCTCAAAAATCCATTATAAGTGACATTTCTTCCATCAATAGGTGGATTTGCTTTACTCCATATGTGGATACCATTTGAGTCGAGTTCCACATGGTACGGGTCATTCTCAGCTACTACGGTTGTGCCGCCATCATTTTCAATCTTTACACTTCCCAAGGAATACGAACATATGGTCAGTAGTAGGGGGATAATCAACGCGAGAATCTGGACTGAGGCTTTGCCAGCAGCCCAACGATGGAAAGAGGAACTATTCATACTCATTTGGCACCTCCAAAAATCTACTAAATTTCCTTAGGGTACCAATACATGGAAGGTTCTGCAGCCACAGCGGCCTAAAAAAGAACATTAACGAACCTTCCTGGGTTAATCCAAAAAATCAAAATTACCACACAAAAGTTCCCAAAACGTTCCAAGAAAAGTGGTAAAAAATTACATGGTGGATGGGTAACTTGTTAAGAAGTGAGGGAATTTAGGAAGGGGCGAAAAGGCCGGTTTTTTGGTTTTTGATTTTTTTGTCCTGCAAATCTGGGGGGTTAATACAGATCTTAATGAGATCATACCATTAGATTCAGAAATCTATACACGTCGATTATGAATATGCCAGGAGATATTTGTCTGAGCTGGGTTTCTTCCAGAGTTACCTGAAAGGCAAGCTTGGCTGAAAGGCGATTCTTAAAATAGAGAAGTGAACTATCTGGTCTTGTATCGGATAGTTTGGCCTCGATCAGTATGATAGGAGTCTGATTTTGTGTAATCAGGAAATCGGTTTCCTTACCGTCCTTGGTGCGAATGAAAAAAAGTCCAAAAGATCCCCATCCCCATTCTGTCCAAGCTGAGACAGTTCTGTATAACTGAACTGCTAGAAAATTTTCAAATCTTTTGGCTTCATCTTCAACAATTCCCCAGTCCCAAAAATAGACTTTCTGTTCTTTTTTGATGGTTCTAGAAAGCTTCCCTGTAAAAGGAGGAATCCTAAATATCAGAAAGACCTGCTCTAGGGCATCTAGCCAGGTTTTCACAGTGGACTGGGCACATGAAAGGATCTTGGCAAGTTTGTTCAGGCTTAGGATTGAGCCAATTCTTTCTGGCAAAAGAAATACGAGGGTTTGTAACCGTACTAAATCTGATATCCTTGAAAGATCTCTTACTTCTTCTCTTGTAAGCAGGGAAAGATGTTCATCCTTCCAGCGTGTGTAAAAGTCTCTCCTCCCTACTAAGAAAGGTTCGGGAAACCCTGTGAGATGATACAGGTTTTGAACAACTCCTTTGAATTCCCTGGAAACTTCTATGAGTTCAGGTGATTGTGTTGGATTCCATGTTTTGGATCTCTCAAAGCTTTCTCCTTCTGTTATGTCTTTTGGACCTAGCGGCAACATCTTGAAAGGGAAATATCTACCAAGGAGGCTTTCTCCACTTTTTCTGAAAATATCAAGACGGGCACTACCACATACAATAAACCTGACAAAGGAGCCAAATTCGTCAAAATATCCTTTGAGAATCTCTTTCCACTTGGAATGCTTGTGGAATTCATCAAAGACAACCGAATATTTTGGTTTGCCTGGTAATCCAGTGGGTGGGGCTGGTTCAGGGATATTTTCAAGAAAAAATAAGGGGTTTTGAGCAAACCTTCGTTTAACACCAATTGTATCCCAATTATAATAGTTGTGTTCCTGGCCTACTTTCTGAAGTGTCAATAAAGCAAGGGTGGTCTTACCTATTTGCCTTGGCCCGTAGACAAAAGACATTCTTCGACCCAGAAACTCTGGATCAAAGGCCCATTTTCCTAACACAGGAAAGATTTTCATAATGGCTATTTTAAGTATATGTTAAAAAAAGTCAAGACCAATTTGATGAACGCCTCAAACTGGCCTTTTATTGAGGTTGGCAGGGTGTTTTATGTGGTTATTTTTTCGAAGATTTGGGGAGTATTAATCTGAAAACCTTCATTGTTCAACTAAGAACTTCTTTCTCAGGGAAGGGACTATATTTTTCCACCCAAAGCTTCCCAAAACGTTCCAAGAAAAGTGGTAAGAAATTACATAGTGGGTGGGTAAGCTATTAGGAAAATGGAGGAATTTAGGAGGATGAACAAAGGGTTGTTTTTGGTTTTTGTTTTTTTTGGTTTTTTGTATGAAAATTTGCGCTTCGGGTAAAGGTTGCAATGAGGACTTTGGGAAGGGAGCAGAGAAGCTCTTCATAATTGCTAGAGGTTTGAGGACTGGGGTATGATGAGGGCTTCGTTATGTGCAGCCTTTTGGAGTTGGTGGTCGAAGCAGGAAAACTGTACTGGGGAGTTGCTCTCGTCCCTGAGCAGAACAGCCGAGGCCAGGTGAATTGAATCGAACCCCCTCAATGCATGTTTTTCGGCAAGTTCACCCGCCAGCCTGATTGTTTCCTCACCTGGCAAAAGGCCCAAAAAGTTGTTCCAGTCAGTTTCTAAACATTTCTTGATAAGGTTAAATTCCTTTGAGGAGAATGCCTTTTCGCGGAATCTCCTCGCAAAAGCGGCCCTTGCTTCTGCATATGCAATAAGTGAAGTGGCCACGACATCCGATGATAGAACAAGTGTCTTTATATTCTCAGAATAGTTTTCTTCAACATAAAGCTTAACCAGACTGCTGGTATCAAGGTACAGGATCATTTTATCTCCTGTCCTCAATTACAGCGCTCGAAACAGTTTTCCCTTTCAAAATAATTCTAGGCTCAAGACCTTTTGGTTTTCCCCCGCTCCAAGTAGCCTTCCCCTCTTGAATAAGTTTGGCCACTTTTTGCCTTGTCTCCCCATCCCCAAGCGGGAGCATCAACGCCACACCTTTTCGCCTTTCCGTAATAGTGATGCACTCTCCTGACTTCACCCTCTTGAGGTACTTGCTTAAGTTTTGTTTTAATTCCCGTATCCCAACAGTTGCCATTCTTTGCCTCCTAAAGCATAAACTTGTGACTACGTTCTAACTAGATGTGGCCTCATTGTCAAGCTATTCTGAGAAAGCAGTCAAGCCAATAACCAGGTATTATGGTTGAAGAGTATTTAGGAGTTAAAGAGCTTCAACCCTGGAATCATGTTAAAGTGCTCATCCAAGGTAAAAAGGGAGACCTTGTGATGAAGGCATACCTGGGCGATCAGGATATCCATGGGCGGAATCGTAATACCTTCTCT
>QMLL01000161.1 GCA_003646715.1 Deltaproteobacteria bacterium | reverse complement strand
GTCGGAGCAAAATCCGGGGATATTGTGCCAACTATTAGAACAGTTGGAGGAAGAGAATCATGAAGGTAGTCCTTCGCAGCACATCACTTAAAGCCAAGAGCCCTAAAAGGGCTTTCTACAATCTAGCCATCATAAAAATTACAGATGGCTACCTGGTAAGGAAAGAAAGCGGGGCTGGAAGCAAGGTTCTTCACAGGGAAGCATGGTTCAGAGAAACACACGAGGAGGCATCAAAGCTATACGAAAAAATTCTCAGGGAAAAAACAAACCCCAAAAGAAGATCACCAAGGAAATATATCGTTGTTTCTCAAAACTCAGGTTCGTTGAGCTGTAGTCTATGACTGATTTACCCATACCATTAAATAAAAGAGAACTTGTCCGGGTATTTGATCGGAAGCTTCCATCCTATTTCAGCCGAGAGGAAGTAAACGAGATTCTCAACGCCAATACCCATGATCCACGGGCACATCTGGTTGTAAACACCCTATGGAAAACTGGGGTGCGAGTTTCAGAACTCTGCGCGCTCCGAAAGAGAGATCTTGATCCATATGGTAAAGTGATACGCGTAGTGACATTAAAGCAGGGAGTAAAAAGAGAAAAGAAAAGTGGTCCGGGGAGGCCTTCGAAGCCAAAAAAAGTATCGCGCGCAGCAGAGAGGATAATTCCGATACCTGAAGATCTGGTTGCAGAGCTGATGGCCTTCCTTCATACGTTAGGAAACAACGAGAACACCAATTCATTGGACGAGTTCATTTTCCCTTGGACAAGAATGACCATCCACAGGATTGTAAAGAAAGCGTGCAAGCTTGCCGGATTTGATGATGACCGGGCTCATCCTCACACATTCAGGCACTCCTATGCAGTGCATCTCATCCGGAATCAAGTGCCAATCACCATAGTGAAAGAGCTTTTGGGACACAGTAATATTGCAAGCACATTGGTATACCTGAGGATTGTCCAGCCAGACAAGGAGATTATCCTCAACCAGGTTGAATGGTGAAAAATGATATATTGTAATATATTTAAGGTTATAAGGAAAAACTGAACAACCCTCGCCTTCAAGGCGAGGGGTTTACCCAGATGGACGTTTTGTGGAAACCCAGCGCTCTGGCTTTCAAGATTTGTTTCCTGTCGACTTGAAGTCAACTGCAAGTTATGCGGTTAGTAAATATGACACATGGTCACTTGCGTGATCATTTCGCTAAACTTTTCTTCCCCTGAAGGTGAGGAGTTTCAACCATCCCCGATGGGGACACTAAGACAGTTTCTTGAGCAGAGTGGCATAACAATTAAGTCCACTGTTTCAATGGTCCTTCACAGCGGCAAAGGACTATGGTCATTAGCTTAAAGTTAAGTAGGGAATGGATATCTCAAGGTTTTTTTACAGGCTTTTTTTAGTTGATAGTGAAAATCTCCCAACTACCTTCATTGGTTCAGCTTTTCCAGTAACTCCAGATGGAGGCCTCCTCACTTGTCGTCACGTAGTAGATTTATCAATCCCAAGTGGCCATGCAATCGCCGTATATGACCCAGTAATTTCCAGGTTTTCTCGTATTAGTCGATGTCCAGTCCTATCTGTAAATCCTGAAGTTGACATAGCATACTTACCCAATGCTTTTGAGCACCCAAAGACAGAGTTCTTCCCTATTCTATCACCTTCTCAACTAAAAATTGGTGAGGACGTTTACACTTTTGGATATTTTTCAATTGGAGGGGGTCCTGAAAATGTTGAACAAGGATACTTCAGTGGAAGGATCGTTAATTTCTTCAGGCACGAATATGAAGTCGATCAGGCATCACTCATGTTGCCATTCCCGGTCCTTGAGGGTATGTCTGGAAGTCCAGTTCTGACGTATCACAATGGTCCCAAGCTGGCTGGGATAGCAATTGGCAACAGGTCGTCTCGTATTTTGGCTCATGAAATTTTTGAGTTCAAGGATGGTCAGACTGAATTCAAGGAGACGATTAATCGTATCATTGAATTTGGAGTTGCATATCATCCAGCCGCAATCATTCAATTTTTGTCTAGAACTGGAGTAAAGGGTTTTATCGTGTCGGATCAGAAGGTAGAGGTACAAGCCTTGGAATAATTCTCGACTAACAAGGCACTGTTATGTAGAAATTTAATCGTCTTGGTTGAAAATCTTAAAAAAGATTGAATCCCCTTGCACAAAGCATGAGTATAGGATTTCAGATGCTTCCTGTAAACGAGGATTTGTGACAGAATATTCACACTTTTTCAAATAACAGTATACTCAACATCATGCCGTTTTAAACAGAAAACGCTGTGTGTGCGAACTGCAAGAGATGAGAATTAGATAGCCCTTATAAGTGGCAGTTAATCATCATATGCTAGAATATGCAAGGTGATTCAGAGAACGGAGAAAAGAAAGCAGGTTACTGCTGACAGTCTCAATTCTTCGGCATAGGGCAATGATTGAAGAGATTGTGATGTTTTTCCCCATTATATAGTACTTTCAAAAGGAGTAATGAAACATGTATAAAAACTGTCCTGTATGTGATTCTCAATTAATTAATACGATCGAAAGACCAAATGGCAGGGATGTTACCTTATTTTCTTGCCCCAGATGTGGAGAGTTCATAGTATCAGGTACACTTCTAGCGACTTTACCTAATATTATTCAGAGGGAAAAAGACGCAAGTGCAAAGCTTAGTCACGCTCTAAGAACTATGCAACTAATCAAAAGAGGTGCTGAGTTATACACCAATACCGTCAATGAAATTCTTAAACGTCCATTACCAAAACCAAGAGAACAAGCAGATCTCCTTATTCGCTGGCTTGCTGAAAACATTTCTGGACCAGGAGAAAAAGTAAAAGTGAAGCCAGAAACTCATGCGTCTATCTAGGATGTAAATCTCCAGAAGGCTTTTCTTTCATACTCTACTATCTATTGAAGAGGGTTTCGTTATTGGTGACATGTTAGAATCTATGGGTCATATTGGTGTAGCGGATATCACGTTGTCCTTCAAAGGTTGGGACCATTATGAAAATTTACGTCTTGGAAAAACCTCATATCGCAAGGCGTTTATGGCGACGAAGTTTGGCGACGAAGTGCTTGACAATGTTGTTGAAAAAGTTTTTAAGCCTTGCGTCAAACAAGCTGGTTTTGAATTGTTTCGTCTTGACGATGAGCCCAGGGCCGGACTTATTGATGATCAACTACGAGTAGCAATTCAAAACTCTGATTTTTTGATTGCGGACCTGACCCACGATAATTTGGGTTCATATTGGGAGGCTGGATATGCAGAAGGTTTAAGAAAACCTGTTATTTATACATGTGAAAAAGAAAAATTTGAGAAAGAAAAAACTCACTTTGACACGAATCATCATCTGACGATAATCTGGGATAAAAATAATCCAGACACAGCAGGAGAAAGATTAAAAGCAACCATTCGTGCCACTCTTCCCCATTTAGCAGTACAGGAAAACGGTTAAAAACATAGCCCAAAAAGATTGGAATAAGTTAGAAGCTCGTTTTCAATTTGTGATTACATCTGCAGCTGAGCATTAATCTTACCAGGAACTGGGCAGTGTTACAAAAAACTTATCCCAATAGTTTTAGCCGCTGGTATTGTACTTTTCCGAAAAGTATCAGCACCAAACACGTATTCCTTGCTGCTACATTTTTAGTAGATTTTAGTCAACCCTACTTGCTTCATTAATTGGCATAGCACCTGGATTTGTGGTATAAAGTCCCCTATATCAATCTTGCCTCAAAATACCCCAAAGGAGAAAAAGGGCTCTTATTAATTCATGAAGAACCAAAATACTCAGGCGTTATCATGGAAAATATTTTTGCGCCAGGATCAAGAATCGTTGTAAGAGACGCTGAGTGGCTTATCAGGAGCGTTGATAGAACTTCCACGGGTGGTCAGGCACTTAGTGTTATCGGCATATCGGAACTGGTCAGGGACAAGGAAGCAGTTTTTCTCACTGAAGTTGAGGAAAAAATTGAGATCCTGGACCCCGTTGATACTAAGTTAGTCGTCGATGACTCCAGTTCTTATCAAGCATCATTGCTCTACATGGAAAGTTTGCTCCGTCAGACACCTCCTACCGATGAAAACCTTTACATTGGCCATCTAGCAGCAATAGACGTAGTCCCGTATCAGCTGGATCCAGCCATTCAAGCTCTTGAACAACCCAGACAGCGCATTCTCATGGCAGATGCTGTTGGCCTCGGAAAAACAATCGAAGCGGGAATATTACTCAGCGAATTAATCAGAAGAGGACGTGGTAAGCGAATTCTTGTCGTTACGCTTAAAAGTATGCTTACACAATTTCAAAAAGAACTCTGGAGTCGGTTTACAATTCCATTAACCAGGCTCGATTCAATTGGCATTCAACGGATAAGAGCAAAGATTCCCACAAATCACAACCCTTTTTACTATTACGACAAGGCAATCATTTCTATCGATACACTTAAACAGGACACCGAATACAGGACATATCTGGAAAACGCATACTGGGACGTCATTGTTATTGATGAAGCCCATAATGTGGCAGAACGTGGCAAAAAGTCTTCCCTTCGTTCCAGACTTGCAAAACTGCTCTCAGAACGTTCCGATGCCCTTATTATGTTATCTGCAACTCCCCACGATGGTCGTGCCCGCAGCTTTGCAAGCCTTATGAACATGCTTGATCCGACGGCAATCTCAGATCCGGACAACTATGGTCCCGAAGATATCAAGGGGCTCTTTATCCGACGTTTCAAGAAAGACATCCAGAACCAGGTTGAAAGTGCTTTTAGAAAACGGAAAATCGAAGTTGCCTATTGCAAGGCTTCACCCGTTGAAGAGAAAGCCTTTCAGATTTTCTCTGATATCAATTTCATACGCCTTGACCGACACAGGGGAGCCGGTGAACTATTCAAAACTACCCTGGAGAAAGCTTTATTTTCAAGCCCTGCAGCTTGCCTTGAAACAATCAGAAATCGTCAGAAACAGATAAGCAAGTTGGAAGATCCGGCTTACGAGAAAGACTTCAATTCTCTGGAAACACTTGCTCAGTCGCTTGAGAACATCAAAGCAAAATCTTTCAGTAAGTATCAAAAACTTCTCGAGGTAATAAAAGATCCTT
>QMLL01000160.1 GCA_003646715.1 Deltaproteobacteria bacterium | reverse complement strand
AAGTTCTTAAGAATCTTAAGTTAAATCAAAAGGACATCCAGCATATTTTCGTTTCCTTGCAAAACAAAATGAATGAATATGGTATAGGCCATTGGTGGCCGGAACTCCGCGAAGGTATAAGCCTTTATCTCATAGACGCAGGTAATAACTGGGGACTCACCCCCGATGAGATTGGATTTTATATAGCCATCGGGATGGCCCTCAGTTTCCATCCGGTTTTAAATTGCAAGGAAAATCAAGGAGGTAACCAATGAATTATATCAAAAACAGATCAGAGTTTTTGTTTGTGTATGATGTAAAAGATGCAAACCCAAACGGTGATCCGCTTGATGAAAATAAACCAAGGATCGATGAAGAAACCGGTCAGGTTATAGTCACCGATGTCAGACTTAAAAGGACTATAAGGGATTATCTCGCAACTGTTAAAGGCCTTGATGTTTTTATTATAGAAACCAGAGACGAGAATGGAGACCTTCGTACAAAAGAAGATCGGACTGCTGATTTCAAAGATGATCCAAATTTAATACTTGAACGATGCATAGATATGAGGTTATTTGGAGCCACAACTGCAATAAAAGGAAAGACTATAACATGGACAGGTCCCGTCCAATTTAAATTTGGCCGTTCTCTTCATAAAGTCGATGGGCCGATACTTATTAAAGGTACAACTGTTATGCCCTCAAAAGAAGGCAAAAAGCAAGGCACCTTTCGTGAGGAATGGACTGTTCCTTATGCACTTATAGCTTTTCATGGTGTTGCAAATGAATATGCTGCCCAGACAACACATCTCACTGAAGAGGATTTGGATCTTATGATTGAAGCTATGTGGAATGGAACAAAAGATTTAATAACCAGAAGCAAGTTTGGCCAAATACCCAGACTCCTTTTGCGCATTATTTACAAAGAAGGTGCCGACTTTTACATCGGTGAACTCGATAAACTGATTAGGTGGAGACCAGGAGGCGGGCGCACCGAGGAGCAGGTTAGAGATATAACCGAAGGCACTCTAAATGTGGAAAAGCTACTCAAGACCATAGATAAGCACAAAGATAAAATCAAACGCATAGAAATTGCTGTACATGAAAGACTGAAAACCGAACCCGAAATTCTCAAAGGATTAAAAGAAAAACTCGGTGAAAACGCGGTTAAACTCTTGGAACTGCCATGAGAGTTATAGCTTTTAAGGTGTGGAGCGATTTTGCACATTTCAGGAAGCATTACACAACAAGCTCTCCCCTTACTCATTCCATTCCTCCTCCTAGTGCTCTTAGAGGGCTTGTTGGTGCAATGTTAGGATTTTCCCGCAAGGAATATTATGAAATACTTAGACTCGAGAAGGCTTCGTTTGGAGTGCGGATTATATCACCTATTAAGAAAGTCAGGATACCGCTTAACTACATCGATACAAAAGACGGAGCATGGGTTACGCGGCCGCCAAAAGGGCGACTGCATACTCAAGTTCGAGTTGAATTTCTGAAAGATCCTGTGTATGAGATATTCGTTCATCACCAACATAATGACCTGATGGACATTTTGTCAGAAATGCTACGAAACCACAAAACTATTTTCACGCCCTATCTCGGCATAACTGAGTGTATAGCAAACTTTGAATTCCTTTGGGATGTAGATGTGTATCCTATAAGCGGTATGTTAGAGGTCCTTAGCGCCTTTAGAATCAGAGACTTGAAAGAATTCAAACTTGAGGATGGAGTCGGGATTGTGAAGGAACGAGTGCCTGTTTTTATAGATAGCAACCGTATTCGACAGAAAGCAGAGGAAGTAGTGTTTAATCCTCGAGGTAAACCTATAATCGCTCGCTTAGAGAGAGCATTTACTTACCCAAATGGGAAGGGACAAAGCTTTACTTTTTTGAATTAATTGAAAAGGGAAGTTCTTAAAATGGTCAGTCTTGAGTCTCATCCCGGAATACTACTTGAGAAGCATCTTTTAGAAGTTGCCAAACGAATATCTAAATTCTGCAGTGAAATTGCGTGTGAGCCTCTTTTAAAAGAAGCAGCCTTATTAGCTGCACTAACGCATGACCTCGGAAAGGCTACTAAATACTTTCAAGATCATCTAAAAGGACATAAAGTCAATCCCTCTCTGTCATCGCATACTTCGCTTTCTGCTGTAATAAGTGTATGGAATTTTGGTGCTCATCTGCCGATAGAATTAAGATTGCCGCTTTTTATTGCCGTTAAATCCCACCATTCCAATCTTTTAAGCCCGAGCAATATTCTTGCTGAGCTTCAGTCTCATTGGTGCTATCTTGTAAAGCAGATGAAGGCTATTGTTCCTAACCAATTTCTAGAGTTGGTAAAAGATTTGGGACTAAATCCACCAAGTTTTGAAAAGCTACTGCCAGACCAATTAAAATTTCAGATAGAGTTCTCTTTTCCAGCCATGGATGTTAAAGGCCCATCAACTTACCTGACAACAAACCTTCTTCTTGGCATGCTGGTTGATGCGGATATTCGGGCAGTTAGTGAGATGGCAGCGAATGAGGAGCGCTGTGAAATTCCCGATAATATCGTTGACCGATATGTTGAGAAGTTGCCCAAAAATTCTTCCATAGACTCACTTAGAGAAGAATTTTATACCACTGTTATAGGCAACATTAAAAAAATAGCACTTGTAGATAGAATCCTCTCCATTACGGCACCAACAGGTATTGGTAAAACACTTGCAGGTTTTTCGGCCGCCCTTAGATTGCGAAACATGGTCCTGAGAGAAACCGGACGGTTACCTCGAATCATCTATGTCCTGCCTTTTACAAGCATCATTGATCAGAATTTTGATGTTATCAACAAAGTTATTAAACATGCTGGACTTCCAAAAAACATCCTTCTGAAACACCATTTTCGAGCCAGTCGGTTTAAAAATATTTCCGGGCTCAAAGCCGAAGATGTATGGAAACTCCTGGAAGAGGAATCTTTGTTAAGAGAACCAGATGCTCAAAAGTTAATTAAGCGCTACGAACAGGCTTATACCCGTGTGGAAACGTGGGATGGTGAGATTATAGTAACGACATTTGTGAGGTTTTACGAGACGCTTTTCACGAATCACCGTTCAGAGATGCGACGGCTACATCGACTCGCTGGGAGCATCGTTATCCTTGATGAGGTGCAGAACATCCCTCCTAAATACTGGGAGGCCACCGAAAAAGCCCTTAAATTCCTTGCAGAAAAGTGGGACACAAGATTTATCTTGATGACTGCAACTCGCCCGGCATTACTGCAAAATGCTCGTGAGCTCAGTGAACCGCGTAAGCAATTTTTCTTCAGTACTCTTTCAAGAACCAAGCTCCATATCGAGTCAGAGCCTATGCCTTACACAGAAGTCGACCGGTGGCTTTTGCCTAAAATTGAATCAGCCAGAAGTTTTATGGTTGTTATGAACACCATCCGCTCGGCTCAAGAGGTTTATGATGCTTTGAAAAAAGAACTTAAAGATTTCAGTTTTTATTTTCTTTCAGCATCACTCATACCAGTGCACCGTGAAAAACGAATCCGAGAAATTCGGGAGAATATAAAGAATAGTAATAGAGTTGGACTTGTTGCGACTCAGGTAGTTGAGGCTGGCGTTGACCTGGATTTCGATGTAGTAATCAGAGATTTAGCACCGCTCGACTCCATCGTTCAGGCAGCCGGCCGATGTAATCGAAATTATAGGGATAAATCCGGTGGCAAGGTTTTCCTCGTTAGTCTTATCGATCCTGAACATGACCAAAGGCGGCTTGCTACATATATTTATGATGGGGTTCTCATTCAAACGACAGAAGAGATGTTTCAAGTGATAGATGTACTGCCTGAAAAAGATTATTTACATCTTGTCGAAGATTATTTCCGTAAACTTCGTATTGAAGGTCGAAAGGCACAGGACAGGAATTTGCTTGTAAGTGTTAATGTCCTGAGATACGAGGAGCTGGGAATGTTCAGTCTTATCGAACAAAAGATTAATCAAGTGCCTGTTTTTGTAGAGGTTAACGAAAAGGCAGAAAAGCTTATAAAAAAGTTGCAAGAACTTGAGATGATGCCAATCAAAAATTACGATGATCGGATACACCGTTTATCCATTTTTAAATTGCTTGCACCTGACCTCTGGGGTTATATGGTCAATGTGCCTGTTGAAGTAGCAGCTGATGCTGGTTTGACACAGTTACCTTATGCATCAAGTTTTTTGTGGTTGCCACGAACACATCCAAATTTCGACAAAATTTATCACAAAGATACAGGATTTGTCCGAAAAATCGAGCACGAAACCATTTTCTTATGAAGTTTATAAATCCTTACGTTTTTCAAGCTTATCTTGTATGTTCTCGTGAAGCCTGGTTTGAATTTCATTCTCTTGCCTCAGATCAGGACCATCCCCTCCTTTCTCTCGGTCGTTTTGTCCACGAGGATTCGTATTCACGGGAGAAAAAGGAGATTTTTGTGGATAGATCGCTTAAAATCGATATTTTACGGGATCAGCTTGTGGCGGAGGTTAAAAAGTCTTCAAGACACCAAGAAGCAGCAAGAATGCAGCTTGCTTATTATCTGTATTACTTAAAACACAAGAAAGGGGTTGAATGCAAAGGTGTGCTCCTTTTCCCAAAAGAGAGGAAGACCGAAGAGGTTGTCCTGACGGCTGAACTAGAAAATAAGATAGAAGATTTACTAGAAGAAATTAAAGAGGTGGTTACCAGAGATAAGCCGCCGCCTCGTGTAAAGATAAGATACTGTAAAACGTGTGCCTTTTATGAATTCTGTTTTGGAGATGAAATATGAAGAAGACAGTCTACATATTTTCAAATGGTGAAATAAAGAGAAAACAGAATACTATTTATTTTGAAACCGAGGATGGTAAGAGAAAGTATGTCCCCATAGAATCGGTTTCTGAAATAATGATTTTCGGTGAGGTTTCCCTGAATAAAAAACTTCTTGAATATTTAACTCAGAAAGAAATAATTATTCATTTCTTTAACTATCACAATTATTATGTTGGAAGCTACTATCCAAGGGAACATTATAATTCTGGTTTGGTGATCCTGAAACAGGCAGAAAATTATTTGGACCCGGATAAAAGATTACTTCTTGCGAAGAAATTTGTTGAGGGTTCTATTAAAAATATGTT
>QMLL01000159.1 GCA_003646715.1 Deltaproteobacteria bacterium | reverse complement strand
TGGGCTTAGCCCCATTATAATAAATTTGATGTCCCGGGGAGTGATTACCGGAATTGCTCTCAATGGTGCAGGGATTATCCACGATTTTGAACTGGCATACGCTGGCAAAACATCAGAAATTGTGGAGGACGTAATATCTGACGGTTCTTTCGGTATGACCAAAGAAACAGCGGAGTTCCTGAATGCCGCTATAAGAAAAGGATTTGATGAAGGTATTGGGTTGGGAGAAGCAGTGGGCAGGGAAATTGTTTCTTCATCATTTCCTCATAAGGATTTAAGTATTCTGGCTTCAGGAGTGAGGCTGGATGTGCCTGTTACTGTGCATGTTGCAGTAGGTACTGATGTTATCCACATGCATCCGCAGGCGGACGGCGCGGCAATAGGAGCTTGCAGCTTGAGGGATTTCAGAATTTTTGCTCGACTTATTTCTGAACTGGAAGGTGGAGTATATATTAATCTTGGATCAGCAGTGATCCTTCCGGAGGTTTTCTTAAAAGCAGTAAGCCTGGTCAGAAATCTGGGATACACCCTTGACAGGTTTACAACCCTGAACATGGATTTCAAGAGTCACTACCGGCCTCAGGTCAACGTCGTGAACAGACCCCCTGGAACAGGAGGTAAGGGATACAATATAATCGGGCATCATGAAATAATGTTCCCTTTATTGGCTGCACTTGTTATAGAAAAACTTGAACGCGAGCAGGGGTAGTTGATGATGTGCTGCGATGATCTTATCTCAAAGGAGGAATGAAGATGCCAATCTACGAATACAGATGCGACAGTTGTGACAAGATCTTCGAAAAACTGGTGTTTCGTAAAGATGAAGAGATATCATGCCCCACGTGTGGCAACAGTGAGGTTTATCGAGTTCTTTCCGTATGTGGATTTAAAACAGGCGGTGACAAGGGTGCTGCCAGCAGCAGAATGAGCGGTAGCAAAGGGTCCAGTTGTATAGGTTGCACTGCGACTTCGTGCAAGAGCTGCACCGGTTAAACGGGATATACACATATGAAAAGTGCAGAGCGAGCAATCAAAATCGGGACCCGGGGGAGTGCCCTTGCAACAAAACAGGCACAATGGGTGAAGAATGTCCTGGAAAAGACACATCCGGAAATCAGCGTCGAACTGATTTTCATAAAAACAAAGGGCGATAATATACAGGACGTTCCACTGGCAAAGGTGGGTGGGAAAGGCCTCTTCGTGAAAGAGATCGAAGAAGCGTTGATTGACAGGCGCGTTGATCTGGCGGTGCACAGTATGAAAGATGTACCTGCGGAGTTGCCACAGCAACTTACAATCGGTTGTATACCCGAGAGAGAAGACCCCAGGGATGTGCTCGTTACAAACGGAGATTATAAGTATCTCGACGATTTACCGGAAGAAGCACGCATTGGAACGAGCAGTTTGAGAAGGCAATCACAGTTACTCGCCCTTCGTTCTGATTTTAAGATAGAAACCTTGAGAGGAAATCTCGACACGAGGCTTAAGAAACTCAAATCCGGAAACTTCGATGCTATTGTTCTGGCGGCGGCCGGTCTGCACAGAATGGGATGGGAAGGAGAAATAACAAGCTATTTTTCCCCTGATGAGTTTTTACCGGCAATTGGGCAGGGAGCTCTTGGCATAGAGTTGAGAAAAGATAACGATGATATGATGGAGCTTATAGCATCTATACATGATGAGCAGACAGCGATTTGTGTTCGTGCTGAAAGGAGTTTCCTTGATCGTCTTGAAGGCGGTTGCCAGGTGCCGATAGGTGGTTATTGTACGTATGATCAGGACGGACGGATTATGCTCACCGGTCTGGTTGGAACGCTGGATGGAAAGGAAATGTACAGGGATTCCATAACTGGACGACCGGAGGATGCAGAACAACTCGGCAGGGAATTAGCGGATAAGTTGCTTTCAATGGGTGCAAAGAAAATTCTTGAGGAAGTTTACGGCAATTCGTGTTGAAAAGGTGAGAACGTAAAGAGCATGGCGAAGAAAAACAAGGTCTTTTTGGTAGGTGCTGGCCCTGGTGATCCGGGGCTTATTACTGTTAGGGCAATTGAATGTCTTAGACAGGCCGAGGTTGTTATCTATGATTACCTGGCCAACGAGGCTTTCTTGAAATATGTCCCACCCGATGCCGAGATTATTTACGTTGGGAAAAAGGGTGGTTCACACACAAAAACGCAGGATGAAATAAACGAGTTACTGGTCAAGAAGGCCAAAGAAAAAGTGGTGGTACGATTGAAAGGGGGAGATCCTTTCATCTTTGGGCGCGGAGGTGAAGAGGCTGAAGTTTTGGAAGAGGCTGGAATACAATTTGAGATAGTTCCGGGAGTTACATCAGCCATTGCTGTACCAGCCTATGCGGGTATCCCGTTAACTCATCGGGATTTTGCGTCAAGTGTGGCATTTATTACCGGTCATGAAAGGGCTGATCGTTCCGGTTCCAGGATAGCATGGGAAAAGCTCTCCAGCGCTGTTGATACCCTCGTTTTCCTGATGGGCGTGAAAAACCTCCCCAGTATAGTAGATAATTTACTGAAACACGGACGATCCGAAAATACTTCTGTAGCTGTTATCCAGTGGGGAACCACTAAATCCCAGCGAACAGCGATAGGAACTCTTGCCACCATCACGGAGGAAGTGGAAAAACAGGGCATAACTGCGCCGGCAATTATAGTTGTTGGCGACGTGGTTAAATTGAGAAAGAAGTTGAACTGGTTTGAGCGTAAGCCTCTTTTTGGCAGAACAATCCTGGTGACGAGAGCCAGAGAGCAGGCCAGTGAATTTGTTCAAATGCTTGAAGAACACGGTGCCAGATGTCTCGTTTTTCCGACAATAAAAGTGATTCCGCCTTCGAGCTGGGAAGAGCTCGACACTGCTATAAGAAATCTTGATACATATCAATGGCTTATTTTTACCAGTGTTAATGGCGTCAGGTTCTTTTTTAATCGTCTTTTTGAACTGGGAAGAGATGTAAGAGATCTTAAAGGTATTAAACTTTGTGCGATTGGCCCCAAAACTGCTGAAAAAATCAGTAACTACGGTCTGGCGCTCGATTTTGTACCTCCTGAATACAGAGCAGAAGCCATTGTTGAAGGTCTTGGAAAAGAAAACATAAGTGGAAAAAGAATACTACTACCCAGGGCAGCGGTTGCAAGAGAAATCTTGCCACAAAAACTGAAAGAGCTTGGTGCCATAATTGATGTAGTGGAGGCATACCGGACAGTGCTCCCCGAGGAAATTGACAAGGATGTGAAAGAAGCCGTGAATGCTGGCTCGGTTGATTGCATTACCTTTACATCTTCTTCAACGGTGAGGAATTTTGCAAAATTCTTTTCGTCCGATGATCTTAGAAAGTCAGGATCTGATATTTTTATTGCATGTATTGGACCAATAACGGCCGATACGGCTCGTGAGCTGGGTTTTAACGTAAATATCATTCCGCAGGAATATACCCTGGATGCTTTGACGGAGTCTATTGTTAAGTACTTTTCCCGGAAAGCTGGCGATGAGTAGTCCGTTCATAGACTATGAAAAAGAGCTTAATGAGGCTCAATACGAAGCTGTTTTCATAGATGAAGGACCTGCCATGGTGATAGCAGGAGCAGGTAGCGGAAAGACTCGTACCCTGGTTTACCGTGTTGCCAGGTTGGTTGAAACGGGAATAGACCCGGAATCCATTTTATTGCTAACCTTCACCAGGAAAGCAGCGGCTGAAATGATGGACAGGGCCAGCCAGCTTCTGGATGTGCGGTGCCGATCTGTATCAGGTGGTACTTTTCATTCCATTGCAAACTACATTCTCAGAAAATACGGTGATCTCATTGATTATCCAAATTACTCCATAATAGACAGGGGCGATTGCGGTGAAGTAATTGGTTACATCATTGGTGAGCTTGGAATAAAGAGAAAAGAGCTTAAGCTTCCCAGGAATAGCACAATCATAGATATTATCAGCAAGTCTATCAATAAATCCCTCGAAATTGCCGATTTGCTGGAGATCTATTATCCTCACTTATCTGATCTGGCTCCAGTTATTGGTGAACTTGCCTTGCGGTATGAAAAATATAAAAAGGAACGCAAGGTAATGGATTACGATGATCTCCTCGTGAACCTTAAGACCCTCCTGATTGAATTTCCGGGTGTACGTCAGTTTCTGAGCAACAAATACAGGTACATAATGGTTGATGAATACCAGGATACTAATCGTTTGCAGGCAGAGATAGTAAAACTGCTCGGGGAAGATCACAGGAACGTTATGGTCGTTGGTGACGATTCTCAGTCGATTTATTCTTTCAGAGGGGCGGATTTCAGGAACATAATGGATTTTCCAGGGATTTTTCCGGATGCGAAAATCATCAAGCTGGAAGAAAATTTCAGAAGTACCCAGCCCATTCTTAAACTTACCAACGCCATTATAAGCAGAGCAAGGCAGAAATATACCAAGTGTTTGTTCACGAAAAGGAAGGGGGGAGTGCTTCCAAAGCTGGTAATTGCGTGGAACGAATCCGAACAGTCTGAATGGATAACCAAGAAAATACTATCGCTTACGAGCGAAGGAATTAATCTGAAGAACATAGCGGTTTTGTTTCGATCAAGCTTTCACTCTTTTGACCTGGAAGTTCAGCTTGCAAAACACGGTATCCCCTTTGCCAAGTATGGTGGGCTTAAGTTCGCGGAAGCAGCCCATATAAAGGATTTACTGGCCCATCTTCGGGTGTTCTTGAATCCTCATGATCATCTCAGCTGGAACAGGATTCTGAAGCTGCTCCCTGGCATCGGCCAGGCCACCGCAAACAAGGTAACAAATTGGCTCGATTCTGATATACCTTCACTTGATCGTTTCAGCGAGTATGTAAAAACCCAGAAAGGAACGATGAAAATTCTTAACGAACTGGTTAATTTATTTGATAAACTTTCTGATCCATCCCTGGAGGTAAAAGACCTTGTTGAGGAGGTAAGAAAATACTATGAGCCAATTATGACCAATAAATTTGATGATTATCCCAAAAGATTACGGGATCTGGAATATTTGCAGGAATGGTGTGCGCCATTTCAGAGTCTGGAGCAGTTTCTTACTGATATGGCTCTGGAGCCTCCAGAGGTGAGCAGGGCTCCTTCCGATTTTGCCGAGAGA
>QMLL01000158.1 GCA_003646715.1 Deltaproteobacteria bacterium | reverse complement strand
GATCCATCCGAACCTCTTAATGTCACAGTGCTTTTGACTCTAGACCAGGATATTAGCGAAGCTTCCTCCCCTGATCTGGCATACTATTACAGGGATGGATCCGGTCCATATCATGTAACTCTTACTCAGGACAACCAGAATCCTCTTACCTGGCACGGATCATTCACTCTAAAAGACTCAGCGGGCCAGAGTGAAGGTGATTATATAGAATTCACTTTCAAAGCTATCGATGACGTTGGAAACGAAGGTTCCCTATTTCTCTGCCCAAATCGTTTCGAGGTATATCAAGGAGATCTTCCTCCCCTGCCCATACCAACCGGACTAATTGGCACAGCTCTCCCAGATGGCAAAATACAATTAACCTGGAACCCAGTTGTAGGAGCCGCTGGGTATCAAATTTATCGTCAGGCACCAGGTGAAGGAAACCTTGTACCTTATGGAAATATTATTTCATCAAGCACCTTTGAAGAAACCACTGAAAAAGACGGAATTTACCTGTATGCAGTAGCCAGTATTCGTAGCGCAGGCGAACAGGAGGCAACAAGTGCACCATCCTCCTCTGTGAGTATTGAAGCTGATTCGAAAGCACCTAATCCTCCTGTCAACCTCGTTCTCGAAATGTCTGGAGATGGAGTAATTGCGAAGTGGCAAATGCCCACAGGAGAAGTACCATCCGCGTATCGAATGTACCGAGCCAACACCGAAATAGACTCCGTGGTATCCCTCGAGGCATTGATTTCTAATATAACCTCCTTTACCGCAACAGACGCGTACCCCTCATTAGAAGAACGTTACTATGCTGTGACTGCCGTCGACGAGGCGGGTAATGAGTCTGCCCCATCTCCCTCGGTGGTACTAAACACTCAGCTTTTGCCGATTACAGATCTAGTTGTTCAATACGATCAATCCAAGGTACCTCATCTTTCCTGGGGCCATCCAACGAACGACATTGAGGGTTTTAATATATATGTCGTTACCCAGCAAGGTCTTCAGAAAATCAATTCTGATCCCCTATCCCAATCTTTTTTCGATCATGTCGGTTATAGCAGGCAGCGTACTGAATACCGAATCGTGGCCGTTGACGGTGAAAACCACGAAAGTTTACCAAAATCTGCCGTATTGCCCGATGTCTCCTTCGAAGTTGTTGAAAACAAACCTTTTTACCGGGGTTTGATTAATCGATTGAAGATAAAAGTCACGAACCTGGACACAACTCGACCCTTGCATGCGGACGATCTAATAGTTCAAATCGGCAATCAGGTTAGTCATGGCGGAAGTCTTGATACAGGAGCAGGTGGAAGTGTAGAGGTTGATTTCCTCTTCTCAGGAAATGTGGCCTGGAACGATTACGAGGAGTTCACCGTAACGCTGCAGGATACCCCAGCTCCCGGAACAACAACTGAAGTAATTTATTCGGGAAGTGTACCTGTTGAAAGCAGAAATCTGCATGTTGACATCTTAAATGACCAACTGGTTCGAGGGACAGTTGCTCCCTGTAGTTTTGTTCTCACGAACACTGGCACAGAGGGGATAGAATTGGTAACCGCAACTAACACGGGAGCTAATCCGTCACCTGATGTACATTTTTATCTCCTGGATAGTAGCGGAAACATACTTTCGAGCGCCACTTTTAAACAGACAACAGGCGCTGATGTCACCACCAAAGCAGACGGAACAACAGTTGCCAGAATTGCTCCAGGTGGTTCTTTCACAAGCGGAGAGATACCTCTTATTATACCGCTCGCGGCCCCCGACGATGTAAAAATACGCATAGAAATCGACAGGGTAAAGCATTATGACTACGTGGCCACGTATGCTCCGAAGTCAAAAGAAAGCGCACCAGCAGAAGCAGCTCCTTCTGAGGAATCTCATGCTTTAGAAGGTCCCGGAACTACTGCAGTTGAATCACGAATCCTTACCGACACCGCGTATGTAGCTGAGATTACAAACGCTGAACCTGAATCTACTATTAACAATGGCAGAAATACAATTACGATTACTGGACGTGCTTTGCTCCCCGACAGTTCCCAGACGGTCTCTTTGGCACCCGTACGTATTGCTATCAGTAATAATGGCTATCTGAGAACTTTCGAAACGTATACCGATGATGGCGGTGAATTCACTTTTGAATATACCCCTCTACCCACAGAAGCAGGAACATGTTATGCCTGCGCAACCCATCCCATGGCAGAAGACCGCTGCAACCAGACGAGTTTTTATCTCTCCAATATCAGCATACGGCCATCCAGGCTCATTATAAATGTTCCCAGGAATTATACAAGAAAGGTAGATCTGGATTTTACTTATGAAGGGAAGCAAACGCTACATAATGTAAGCTTAGAGAATGATCCTGCATTCCAACAAGATAAGAAGTTACTCACCGGGATTACTGTTGAACCCCTAAACACCTTGGGTACGGTGGAACCAGGGCAAAGTGGCAAGCTTTCCTTTAATTTTTCGGCAGATGCTTCCGCTCCCGAAAGGGGTAGTATCGTTCTTGCTGTTACAAGTGATGAAACAGTTTCTTCGTCGCTTAAATTTTTCGATTTATCATATAACCTTGTAACTGGAGAAACCCAGCTTTCACCTTTTCCCAAAGAGGTAGTCACAGGTGTGCATCCGGGTGAGAATATTGTAGAAACGATTCTTCTCAAAAACATCGGCACAGAAACAGCGGACATCACAACCTTACAGTTGATCCCGATCGGTGAAGATGCAATTCCCGCCTGGATTGTCCTCAACCCTTCTAAAAATGACACAGAAATTGTACCGGGAGAGGAAGAGAGTATATCCATTACGTTCCAGCCAGGAACTGACGTGGCAAAAGGTATTTACGAATGCAGGCTTCAGGTTAAAGCAAGCGAATCAGTGCTGGATATTCCTGTTACCGTGACAGTCACGGCAAAAGAAACCGGTGATGCTCGTATCTACGTCTATGATCCGTATGTCTGGCAAAACGATGGTCAGGGAGGTCGCATAGAAGGCCTGGCCGACGCCCGAATTGTGCTTCAGCACGCTACTGCGTATACCATAATCTACGAAGGGACCACCGATGATCTTGGAAACTGCGATTTCAGCGACGTACCTATTGGTCGATACAATTACACCATCACAGCACCTCAACATAAGGAATCGTCGGGAACAGTACTGATCAAACCTGGTGTCAAAGTGCGAAAGGAAGTTTATCTCGATATCGCTGGGGTTATATTCGAGTGGTCCGTCGTGCCCGTAAAAATGAAGGACATATATGAAATTAAACTTGATGCAACATTCAAAACCAACGTTCCCGAACCCGTTGTTACCATCACGCCGTTTTCTTTAACTTTGCCTGATCTTCTTCCGGGAGAAGTATACTACGGCGAATTCGAGGTCGAAAACCATGGGTTGATTACGGCAGAAAATTTTAGTTTTTGGGCAACCACAGGGAATCCAGAATACGTTATCGAAATGATGATAGAGATTCCCACCGAACTTCTAGCCAAAGAAAAAATCATCATTCCATATCGAATAACCAGGCTTGGAAAGCCGCAAGAGGGTCAATTTCTCCAAAGCAACGGCACCCGGGAAACAGTGGAAAATGCACCTGCCGGGCCATCAGGCGGTGGTGGCGGAAGTGGATCCGCCTGTGAAGCTCATTGTTTTAACCCGTGTCCATGGGATCCCAGTAAACGCGTATGCGTTACTATATGTTCCCCCGTATCCAAAGGTTATGCCAGTAGAATCTCGGCAGGCGGCGGGTCTTCTGATGCAAACACCGGACAATCACCCAAATCAGCAAAAGCTCTTGCCCTACCTGCGGGTAGAAAAATATGTGCAGACGACATACGACATCCCAACGGTACTGATTGCGCACAAACGGATCTTACTCACTCGGAAGTGGATCTCGTAAACCGTCGCTATAAGATGAAGCAGACAGATATAGAACTCCAGGTTCGGGGGCTTCCAATTCAGGTATTCAGGCAATATGCCTGGGATAAATGGTCTTTTAGCTATTTAGACCAGCGCCTTACTTATACCTTCGATAGCGATGCGCTCAAAAAAGGTATACAGATAATTGAAAAAGTCACAATCGACGGGTTTGATTTTCCTCTATCCGGTCAACTTCCGCCAGATGATATTTTTAACGAGGGTCCTTATGCTGCGATTCCATGTAATGAAACAAACAATCCATGTTATCAGGGGAAAAATTTCTTTTTCACCGGAAAAGAATTCACAATCAGGACCTTAGGAGGATACTTTAAGGTTACAGACGGGACTCAATTCGAATATTATTGGTCGGGGTTTCGCCTGGAAAGTCGCCATGGATACTGGAAGGAATTTGACAGGTTTGGTCGTCTGATAGCATACGGTGACTTAAATAGTAACCATGTTACTCTCAAATGGGAAAATGGAGAAAACGGAAAACTTACTGGAATAGTAGATCCCACCGGTCGACAGGTTATCTGGTATGAATATAATTCCCAGGGTAAGATTGCGGCTGTTCACGACCATACTGGTCGCCGCGTTGAATACACCTATTCTGGTGATAATCTGATTCAGGTCAAAGATGTCCTCGGTGGAGTCTGGTCTTTCACATATGATTCTTACGGAAAACTCATTTCAAAAACAGATCCCTTAAACAGAACCTTTACCATAGAGTACGACGCTAATGGATATGTCACATCGGTAAAAGGGCCAGACGGTAAAGGAAACCAATATTCATACGCTTTCGACGAGACATCACAACAGCGAATCACCACCATCAAGAACCCCACCGGGCTCATCCGGGAACTCGTATATGACAGTAAAGGAAGGCTGGAAAGAAAGTCTTTCAACGATACCAACGTTCAGGAATATATTCAGGATGATCGTCACATGCGGATCCGGTTAGGCAACGGAATGGAAAAACAGGCTACCTTCGATGAGTGGGGAAACATGATTCGAGTGGTGGAGCCCGATGGTATTACGGTATCCGCCGAGTACAACCCTCTTTCAGGGAAATTAAGTAAAAAGATAGATGAACGAGGCATCATTACAGAATACGAATTTGATGACCGTGGGAATATTACTGCGAAAATCGAAGCTTCAGGAACACCATTGGAGCGCAGGACGGAATACCAGTACGACCAATTTGGAAATTGTATAAAAACAGTGCT
>QMLL01000157.1 GCA_003646715.1 Deltaproteobacteria bacterium | reverse complement strand
TGAAATCTACCTTGCCTGGCATAATTCTGGCGCATGGCACCAACTGGCTGGCAGCGCAGAACAATCCGGGATAAGCAGTACATCCGGAGAATCCAGAAGACCTGCAATTACGACAGACGCATCTGGGAACCCGATAGTCGCATGGACAGAAATAGCCAATTCAGGCAGCGACATTCTCGTCGCAAGGTTTGACCCTAGTGCAAATGGAGGTGCCGGAGACTGGATCGCTCTGGGAGATTCTCTCATCGATGGCGGTATCAGCAATTCCGGATACGCGGACAATGTAAGTATAATCTTAACCTCTGCCGGGCCCGTGGTACTGTGGCTGGATAAATCAAGCGGCACCTCACAAATTTATGCAAAACGTTTTAATGGAACTAGCTGGATTGAAAGTGGAAGCGGTTCTGCAAGCGGAGATGGAATTTCGGGTTCAGCTTCCGGAGCCACAAATTTTGCCATAGCCACTGACGGTACCAAAATTGCCGTGGCATGGACAGAAAAGGTCGGCGAAACCGAACAGGTCTACGTGCGTGAGTACAACGGAAGCTCATGGAATGAACTTGCAGGTTCCGCCAGCGGAAACGGTGTAAGCAATAACAATCTTGATAGCCTTAATCCAAGCGTTGCATACCACGATGGGTCACTCTTCGTAGCCTGGGAACAGGTAGATGAAGAATGGAACCATACTACCGGAACCACTGAACTATCCAGGCAGATTTACGTAGCGAGGTATAATTCCGGTACCGGATCCTGGGTGGAAGCTGGAATCGGAGCTTTGTCTGCCGGTGGTGTTTCACATACCAGCGGTGCCGCGACAAGGCCCAGACTTGCATCAGGTGGTGGTAAGCTCTATCTTACCTGGATTGATGAACATATAGAAGATGGCGAAACCAGGCATTTTTACCTTTATGCTAAGGAGTGGAACGGCACTGATTTTGTCGAAGAGATCATCGGCGATGCGAGCGGATACGGAATAAGCCAGACTGGTGGTGAACCAGATGCTGTCACACTATCAGTTGATCAGACTGGACATCCGTTTGTTGCCTGGGGTGAATCCTCTTCAAAGTCTTCTGAAATCTATGTCCGTGGAAACACCTTTGACGTAAACCGCGTTTTTGTAGCCAATGAGACAACATCCATACAATCCATTATTCATAGCAACAATTTGACAGAAGGCGATGTTATCTACGTGGAAGCCGGTACATATTCTGATTCCATCACAATATCGGCTGCTGATAGTGGATTTATCATTGTAGGATCTCCCGATCTTGGCTCCGAAATATCCGGCTCAATAACTATCGATGGAACCTCTAACATCGTTCTACAGCGGTTGAAACTGAGCGGAAATGTTAACATAACAGGTAACTCAAGCAACGTTAGTCTTAGAGAAAACAGCATCGAAAATGCCGCCGTTACCCTCTCGTCCACTACCTCAGCAAGAGTCTTCCATAATACCTTTATTGAAGGGGCGGCCCTGTATATTGAGAACTCCTCCGATCTTGTCGTCTCTTATAATACCTTCAACACCTCGGACCTAGGCATTAGCATCAATACAAGTTCCGAGGGCACAATCGGCCATAACGATATACAGGCAACCAATACAGGAATCAGACTCTCAGCCGCTTTTTCAGGAATCATCCTTAACAATAAAATTCACGACTGTACTACAGGCTTAGTATATGATGCTCCTGCTGTACTTTCAGGGAACAGGATATTCGGAAACGATACCGGAATATCCACTACACTTTTCGACGAAACAGAAGCTCTCGGATACGTAGGATCAGCAGAACCTAACAACATCTACCAAAATACCATCGGCATAAACCTGCATGATGCCAGAGTCAAGAGCCAGCACGTATTTTTGAATACCACGGGTATTTCCGGAAGTGGCATCATCGGAGGTGATACCCTCGAGGACGCCAATTTAATAGAAAAAAACTACACCGGTATAGGGCAATTCTCCGGTACTGTGCAATATAACAGGATATCCAGAAACACTATCGGCATACAGGCCATGGATGACCAGACGATTTATCATAACCTTATTTACCGCAACGTACAGATGGGTCTCGCCATAAGTGGAGTTAGCGATGTTAGAGTTATAAACAATACCTTCTATACTGCTACCGGTGATAACATTCGCTTAACCACTGGCGCAAATAACGTTGAAATCCGAAACAATATCCTCTGGACAGAAGATGGTTACGATATCTACGTGGCAAATGATAGCCAGACAGGATTTTACAGTGACTATAACCTGCTGCATGCTTCAGGAACCGGAAAGTTAGTTTTCTGGACCAAGGACTTCGCGGACATACTTGACTGGCAAGCAGATGTTGCAAGGTTTGATCTTCATTCCATGGGGACAACAGTTATCAACCCCGCCTGGTCGGAACCAAGATTTGTTAACAGAGTCCTTGACGATTACAGAATCTTTGGACTTACGGCCAGACAGCGTTTTTCCAGCCCTTCCATCGATTCGGGAGATCCTCGCACCGATCTGGCGATACCCGTCGTGTATCAGAATTTGCTGGTGAATCCGGATTTTGAAAGTGGACTAACAGGCTGGGATTCTAACGAAGCCGCCACAGTAAAGACTTCAACACCGGACCCATTTTCAGGCAGCCAGTATTTCTTTGCTGGCAACATCGAAGAAGGATTTGCCCAGCAAACTATCGATCTGCTGGGTGCTGGCTTTACTACCACTCAGCTTGATAGCCAGAATCTCGAGGTAATCTTTACAGGAAGAATCCGAGCGCGAAGTGAAAATCGAGTGGACAAAGGAAATATTGAGATAACGTTCCTCGACGAAACCGGGTCAGTTATATCCACGGCGAGTGCTTTCTCAGAAAACCCAACAAACAGGTGGGATCTGGTTGGTGGTAGAGTTCAACTGCCGGTTGGAACCAGGCAGATAGTGTACAGGTTTACAGCTTCAAGAGAAACCGGTAGTTCAAACGACAGTTATCTTGATTTCGCAGCTGTTTATGTTGTTTCAGAGTCTTTGGCGCCAAATATAGGAGCATACGGGAATACCAACGTTGAAACTGAAACTCCTGCACCGCATATAGAGCTTCGGTTTCCTGACCTTTATACCGACTGGGAAAAAGAAAAACCTCATACCATTACCTGGGATACCTTCGGAAATAGCGGAAATTCCCCGGTCAGGATTGATCTCTACCAGGATGGTGATCATGGGCCCGAATTTCTCAAGACAATAACCGAACTTACAGCCGACGATGGTGAGTTTATATGGATACCAGGAGATGATGATATCGACTATGGTACTCACGGTCTACGCTTTATGGTCTCTCTGGTAGATAATCCTCTGGTTTTTGACCGCAGTACTGAATCCTTCACCGTTCCCGATTTCGGTTATGAGTATTATGTAGATAATGCGATAAATGATGGGGACAAATACACTGGAGATGCCATAGGATCCAACAGACATACTGGAAAAACTCCCGATGAACCCAAACCCAACCCTGTGAACATACTTCGAATTTATGATCTGGGTGTTGATGACATTTTATACATAGATGCCGGAAACTACCCGTTGATTTATGAACTGACAATTTCTGGCACAGAAGATCTTGGCCTTGGACTTGACGAAGCATTCACCATGAGGGGGCCGTCTAACACCGGTAGTCACGCAATTCTCACTCCTGCCATTGATGGTTACAGACCATCTGCCCTAATCGAACTTAACGATGCCGATTACGTGACACTTAGTAACCTGACACTGGTTGGTGCGCAGAGAGGGCTATGGGTACACAACGGAAGTGATAACTTGCAGGCAAGTTACATTGAAGCCTATGACCACAGCCTCGACGCAATCAGGATTGAAGAATCATCGACCCCACATGTTTTTGATCACCTCACTGCCTACGATGCCGGTGAGGTTGGCATTTACATCTCAGGAGAAATCGGGGGGCTTAAAAACAGTATTTCTTACAATAACCAGGATTACGGTATTTACCTGGAAAACACGGGGAACGCGGCAATTGAAGGTAACGAAGTTTATGGAAATAGGTCCGGGATATATGCAAGCAATAACCTGGGCGGTACAACAACAGTTATTGGCAACTCAGATCTTTCGCTTTCTTTGGGTAATATCGTGCATGACAATTCTCAATGGGGTCTGGATTTAAGGGGAGCTACGGAAGCCATTGGTAATGCTATATTCGGGCACACAGAGTCATACTATGGTGGGATCGTACTTTCTGGAGGAGAGGTTAGTCATAATGTTATCTTTAACAATTCCTACGGTATTTCCGGGTATGGAACCATAACTGGCAACCGGATTTATAACAGCGATAGCAGAGGTATAAACCTGAGCTCAAGCTTAGGGACTGTCACTGAAAATATTATTTATTCCAGCCCAATAGGAATTTACGTATCCGGATACGGGGGGCACTCTGCCACTATCAAGAACAACCTTATATATGATAACAGCTCAAGTGGTATCTCAATACATTCTGGTAACAATCACGAGATCATCAACAACACCTTTTACGAGACCGGAGGAAATGCAGTAACCATTAGTGGCAGCAAGTACGATGAGCTTCGGAACAACATCTTCTGGGTAGAATCAGGATATGCCATATTTGTCGATTCAAACAGTCAGGTGGGATTTGAAAGTGATTTCAACCTCTTCCATATAGTAGGCGAAGGAAAAGTAGGATACTGGCAGGGAGCAAGAAAATCTTTAACTAACTGGATCAACGCATCATTTAAAGATAAGAACAGTCTGATGCGGGATCCTCTCTTTGTAGATCCTGACGGGGCAGATAACTTGCTGGGTTATGCAGGCACAGGTAACGACGGGAGTGATGATGATTTCCATCTCCAGAGCCCGTATGGTAGCTTTCATGGTGGCTCTCTTGCTCCTGTTTACAACAGCTCAAACAGACTTCCTGTTATGCTGGTTCCCGAGGAAACCTTTGATGTGAACCTGTCGCCAGCCATCGACAGGGGCGATGCCTTGGATGCTTATGATAATGAACCAGTTCCGAACGGTGGTTATATTAACCTCGGTGCTTATGGTAACACAGCTCAGGCATCGAAGAGCCCGGAACAATACGTTCTCGTAATCGCACCTAACGGGGGAGAGGGCATTCCACAGGAAACAACATATGATATTAAGTGGCGATCTTT
>QMLL01000156.1 GCA_003646715.1 Deltaproteobacteria bacterium | reverse complement strand
CTGGTTTCTCCTCTGGTTGTGTGGTTATACAAAAGGAAAGAATCCAGCTTTGTTGATGATGCTGGCAAAGAATCGTTGAATTTTCAAATCTCCATGACCCTGTATGGGACTATTCTTGCTGCTCTTGGGTTGGCTATAAAAGGTGTTAGCATCCTGATCTTTCTGACTCTCCTTGACGTGGTGTTCGTGGTCATAGCAGGAGTAAAGACCAGTAGCGGCGAAGCTTATCGCTACCCCTTGACCGTGATTAGAGTCATAAAGTAGAAATGCCGGTTGTTTTAAAAGCTTCCGTTGTGACTCAGGATTTTTCCTCAAAAAATATAATAAGACTCCTGACCAGTTCTGCCATGAAGTCAAAATCCAGTTTTTCCATTGTGTCGCTTACCTTGTGGTAGTATGGATTTCGGTAGAAAGCAGTATCCGTGATCATCACAGCACGGTATCCCTGGTGCCAGAAAGATGAATGATCGCTTAACCCCACCGATGGTAACGTATATCCGCCCAGGGGCACCGTTAACTTGACCACGGGGAGATTGGGGTTTTTGGTGAAAGCCCTGTAAAGTGATTCGGTGAGTGGTTTTGAGCGCAGGTTTCCCACTATGCCTATGTAGTTACCGATCTTCGGGAAATCCATAAACATCAATGGGAAAGGATACTTCTGACAACCGGGTTCATGACATGTATATCCCACCATTTCAAGGCAAAGCATCCCATCCAGGCTTTCTCTGGCCTTTTTGCATCTTCTGGCGTGAACCTTACTTCCCATGTAACGGGTTCCAAACGCAGGAGGTTCTTCAAGGGCAAAGGAAACAAACTTAATCCTTGTTCTGGATAGTTTCTTTGAAAAAAGTTTTTTTAATTCTCTAGCCGTTTCCAATTGTACCGCTACAGCACTTGCATTGTCGTCAGCACCCACGGTGCCCGCTACAGAATCGTAGTGAGCTCCTACGATATAATTCTGGATAAAGTTTGTCCTTTCACCAGCGTAAGCTACTATGTTTGCTACTTCTTGTTTTCTGAAGTCGTATGGTTCTCTCTCGACGGGGAGACCTATTTCTCGATAAAAGTTCTCAATGTAGTCCGCTGCCATTGCGAGGTTGTCCGGATAACAAACGCTCCTTTCGCCTATGTCAACTGTGAGTGCCCTAAGGTGTTGTTCAAGTCTCCGTTTCGTTTTTTTGACATCAATCATTGAGATATTCCTTTGAGTTTAAATAACGGTCCTTGTGACCGGGAGTGTTACAACGTTACCAGCTATCATCCCGATAATCGGAATAACAAAAGATGAAACTCAAGAGAAAATGCTGACTAAAACTAATAACGCTGGATTCCTGCCTCCGCAGGAATGTGTCCAAAAGCCGCATCTCGAATATGTGAAACACCGGGTAATTCACCGGCAGCAAACGTATCGAATAGGTGGGACACCGAGTAGTTCGCCGCAGGTGAACGTATCGAGTAAGTGGGACACCGAGTAGTTCGCCGCAGGCGAACGTATCGAGGTGCACCACATCACCCTCCCAAAAACTCCTTTATTACCCTGGCTGCAGTATGTTCTGTTAGCCTTTCTATCAGCCTTAAGCACAGCATCTGTCCTCCCTGTGTGCCGGTATATAACCTTCTGCCTTTTATTACCGGCGGAGTCGCCACTGAGAAACCGAGAGGGAAGCACCACCTCATCTTGTGACTTTCCGCGTTCACAGAATAGATCCTCCCCTGTGCTGAGAAATAGACCATACCACCACTGACAGCTGGTGACGAAACATATCCCAGAGTCCTGATACGCCAGATTTCCTCACCTGTGTCAATATCGAGTGCATAGAGATGTCGGTCTCTTGATCCGCAGTAAACCACGTCATCATAGATGCAGGGTGTTGCATAAACCTTTCCGCCGGATGTAAATTCCCACAGGAGTTGTCCGCTGTTAGCGAGAAGTGCGTAAATCTTATGATCTTCGGCTCCGAACGCCACCAGGCCATCTTTAACTGCAGGTATACTTCCCACTTTGCTTGATATCCGAAATCGCCACAGGCATTCTCCGTCATTGGTTCTGATGCCGTAAACAATTCCTTCCTCGGACACGGCAAAAACCAAGTCATTCCAGCTATCATTTCCGATGTCAATTCTCTTGGGCACGTTAAAGCTCCAGAGCCTCTGACCGGTTCTTGAATTCAAGGAAAACAGGGTGCCTTCGTGAGAACCAACATACACTTGACCATTTGAAGAAAAAGGCGCCGTAAGGTGTTTTTCAGATCTGAATACCCATAACACGTTCCCGGTATTTTTGTTCAGGGCAACAAGCGTCTTTCCTGATGTGGCATAGAGGGCCTCTCCTTCAAGAAAAACCGGATACCATGTTTTATGAGGATTCTTCTTTCTCCATGCAACCTGACCTGTTACTCCGTCAATAGCGTAAAGGGTATCCCCGGAGCTAAAATATACTTTCCTCTCATCCGTAGCAGGGATTGTCGGTACATTACCACCGCCGCGAAATACGAAGAGTATTTCCGGTTCAGCGTTCCAATGCGGCAAATCATCTATGATATCTTCAACGGTGCTTTTCCAGTGAGGGTTTTTCAAAAGCTCCCGGATAATTTCAAGGTCCGGTTCGTATTTTCTAAGTCTTTTTATGGTAGTTTTTAGTTTATTCCTGTCTTCGATGGTGCTCACGTGGTCTTTAAGAAGAGCAATTACAGCTCCCCGAAATCCGATTGTCTGGACCTGTTTCCTCCAATTATCCAATCTTAATTCTTCGGCAGGTTCTTCCAAGTGGTCCCTCCGAAAGGTGTTTTATTTCATTTTCACCTCTTTTTTTCCACAAGGCAATATCCTGCTACCGTTGGTTTCCGGACCTTAATTTAAACTACCATCTAAGAAAGGGATTATACTTCTTTTCCTGTCCAATGGTTGATTTGGGAAATGACCCGTAATTGTGACCGGGATAAACTATCGTGTCTTCCGGGAGGACAAGTAATCTGGTTCTAATGGAGTTTAAAAGTGTTTGCATCGAGCCACCGGGTAAATCTGTTCTACCGATACTTCCCACAAATAGAGTGTCTCCGGTAAAAACGTGCCCGGGGGTGTACAGACACATTCCTCCGGGAGTATGGCCGGGAGTATGTATAACCTGGAGAGACTCGTTGCCAAATTCTATCAGATCACCGTCCTTTACGGTGAGGTCCGCTGGAGGTGACGCTTCACAGTTGAACAGTTGAAGGATGAAAGGTGACGGATTTGCCAGCCTTTCCGCGTCGTCTTCATGTATGATAATTTTTGCCCCCGTCTTTTCTTTTAACTCGCGGTTTCCCCCGCAGTGATCTGCGTGGCAGTGGGTGTTAACTATATATTTAATGCTTTTTATCCCTTTTTTTTCGGCTGTTCTCAAGATTCTATCAACCTCATCAGCTGGGTCAATGACGATCCCTTCACCAGTTTCTTTGCATCCAAGAATGTAGGCAAAAACGGCAAAATTCCCTACTTCAAGCTGTTCGATTATCATTTTTGCTCCTTCTATTTATCATGTTGTAACTACCGAAAATGGGAAAAACCAAAGTAGCAAAATAACCTGAGGTGGTAAAGAAAATTAATCCATGAGGTAGAATAATGGAAAATATCGGAATATACTAATAGTAAATAGAGTTTGGCACTGACGGCTCAAGGGTAATGGTCAAAGTAAATGTAACCTTTTGCGAAAGGAGGGGACCATGCTTGAGAAAATGATAGAAATGATCGAGAAGAATGCATCATCGATGGCAGAGGATCTAAAAGAAAGGTTACTCAATAATCCGGACACCAAATCGTTTCAAACTCTGGATGACAAGGCTCTTTATGAGGATATTCACGCGTTGTATAGCAGGCTCGGGTACTGGTTAATGAGAGACCCTGAGAAGGGCGATGTCAGAAGTTACTACACTGAGTTAGGAAAGCGTCGTCGTATGGATGGTTTTTCTTTAAGTGAACTTGTACGTTCTCTAATTCTTATGAAAAGACATATCTGGGACACAGTCTTGCAAAAAGGAATTATGGATGCTCCGGTTGAGCTTAATTCTGGCATAGATTTAATCACTTATTTGAATCGTTTTTTCGATTTTGCAATTTATTATACCACGTTAGGGTATTATAAATCTCTGGGTGTTAACCTGACATGATTTCACTGCAAAGAGGGGGGGTAGCTATGTTGACAAGGAAAATTGTTGATTTAGTACAAAATAATGCGACTGAATTATCCAAGGCTATTGTCAAACAAATATTGAATCATCCTACCACGAAATCGTATCGTAACATTGACGAAAATGCTTTATTCCAAATGATTTATGATATATGTAGTCGATTCAGCTACTGGCTAGCTGAAGATAACGAAAGAGGCGAAGTAAAAGAGCACTATCGGAATCTGGGAAAGCATCGCTTTGAGCAGGGAATATCCCTTCCAGAGGTGATAAGTGCTTTGTATCTAACCAAAAGAAAACTGTGGGAATTTATTTCTGCTGATCGGGATGTGAACTCAAGCCTGGACCTCAATCAAATTCTGGAAACATCGTTTCTGCTGGTAAGGTTCTTTGATCATGCTGTGTTGCATGTGACGGAAGGGTTTGAGGAGAAGTTAAAAGAAAAATACGGCTACGAAGCACCCCTGAAAGACCCAAAAAGATTCGCCGAAGCAATGGCGGAAAAGGAAAAGAAGATGGAGGTGATGAAAGAGGAACCCAAGTTGCCTGAGCTCTGTTTTACGAAGGGCATGATAAGGTTGGAAGGCTAGTGGAGCCTGAGACGTCACCGTGGATAGGCTGGAATAGTAGGGGATAAAGAGTTGAATACCTGCAAAGTGGTGTGGAAAAGGTACGACGGTTGAGTAGTGGCTAACGTGGGAGAATCGTATGGGTGTGGATGGTATGCACTATGAAGGATTGATAATCAGACCACCGAGTGAGGCAAACAGTATTCTGCTTCAGGTTACTCTGGGATGTTCACACAATAAGTGCACATTTTGTGGCAGTTACAAGGATAAGCGCTTTGCTATTAAAGATGAGGAGACGATTCTAAACGATATTCTCTTTGCTTCAAAATACATGCAAAATCAACACAGGGTTTTCTTGATTGATGGTGATGCCCTGATAATTCCTCAGAGGAAGCTTGTATGGATACTTGACAAAATACGAGAACACCTGCCATGGGTAAGGCG
>QMLL01000155.1 GCA_003646715.1 Deltaproteobacteria bacterium | reverse complement strand
AATCTCGACGTCCCCTGCTTTGTGATGGCAAATCCTTTTATCTCCTCATACGGCACAGCAGGCACATTTACGTTCAACGAAGTATTATCCGGAAGCCCTTTTTCAATGACCATTCTGGCAATTTGTCGAGCAACCTTTGCGGCAGGTCTGAAATCAGGATCCTTGAACGTATCAATAGAAACTGCGATAGAAGGCACTCCCATCATCGTACCTTCAGTGGCAGCGGAAACGGTGCCCGAGTAAATCACGTTAATCCCTACGTTTGCTCCCAGATTTATACCGGATACTACCAGGTCCAGAGGCTCCTTTACCAATTCCTTGATTGCGAGCTTGACACAATCCGCAGGCGTACCATTTATCGCATAGCCAAAGAATTCCCCGTTTCTGTTAATTTTCTTCAGTCTAAGCGGGTTTATAAGCGTTATCGCATGTCCCACAGCGCTTTGCTCTGTCTCGGGTGCTACCACTATCACCTCGAATTCCTTCCGGAGTTCGAAGAATAGAACTTCAATACCTTTTGCATATATTCCATCGTCATTTGTGATAAGGACCCGCTTCAAATCAGCACCTCTCTGCTTCACCTTGCTTAGGAATTATTTTTTTCTCCCACATTACCTTTCTGCCGTTCGAAATCTAAAGCAGAAGCGCCAAGTTGTCAAATTGATAGATAAGACTATCAGGTCCACTCAGTAAAAGAGCAGCAAAAAACCGGAAATCTTTATTACGGATGGAGTCCGGAAAAGATTATACTTGAGCCGTTCGTTCCTTTACCGATGTCTTTAAGAGCCTTATTAGCCTTATACTCTACTTCAGGAATGATGTGTACAAGCGTTTTCAGGGCTCTCATAATTTTTCGCGACTGATGCTTGTGAGGGATATTCAAATAGGGGTGATCCAAAAATTCCTCGATTTCATCCAGAAAATGGTCACCGGAACTAGGGAAAGAAGAATAAGCTATCTTCACCCATTTATTCTTAAGATCTTCAGGAATGGTCTTTAAATCTTTTATGAGCTTGGGATCCTGTCCCAGAAAGAGGGAGTTTTCTAATTCTTGAAGCAGGGCAAGTATTTTTGTTTGTTTTTCCACAGAGAGAGAAGCACGAGAAAAGACTTCGAACCATTTGGGCCGGAGCTTATTCCTTACCCACATTTTGCCCTGTTGAGGCAACAGCGCAAGGTTTGAAAATTCATCCTGGAATTTAAAAAGTTCCTTACCGATTTCTCTATCATCGTGGTCAAGATGTTTGGTGATATCTTCCAGTTCAGATTTTAACTTGTCCAGGATATGTTTCTTGAAGGTCACATCGGGATAATTATCAGAGAGAAGATTTTCCCATTGTTCCCGAAGAAAGCTAATTTCATGATTAATTGCCGAATATAAAAAGCTCCATTTCGTTAAAGTATTCCTGAGTTCATGCGCCAGTTCGTTGCACATGCGAAAACGTTCTTCTTCCAGATCCTTTTGAGCTTTCAAGGCCGCTTCCCGGAGATAGAGCGAAAAAAGCTCAGTTCCCAGAGACCTTGATAGCTTCTTTATTATTTTTGTGGATCTGTCTCCTCTCTTTATGGTGTGGTCAAGAAAATGAATCTTTATAACTGCTCCAACTTCGTAATTGCTATCCTGCCATATTTCCTGACCATGAAAGTTCTTAGGATACTTTGGTTTTGGTAAATGCGGAGAGTATAAATGTGCTTTGGGAATCAAAACTGGTTCCATGTGATGGAAATCTTCTCGTTCGCCGGACAACTGTTTTCGGACACTCCTGATATTTTCATCCGGCTTGTCAGATGTCCAGCTTTTCTGCCTTTCCACACACCACCCCATTGCTTCAAGAATCCCGCCGGGTTTATCGCGGTACTGATCCCAGGATTTACCCGGGTAGTTGTAATCAGACCTTTCTGGCAGTCCCCATTCAAGATGCGAATTGGATGAAACTCTCTTCCCGGATGCCACTCTCACAGCTCTGAGCTCCGGTGGGGGGCCTATTCGGTAGATGGTACCCTTGGTAGCATGAGGAAGGCATAGAAGGATTGTTTCAATCATGTTTCTACAAATTTTATCCAGTAATTCTGGATTTATTTCCATTGCCAATCCTTCGGAAGGGCCTCTTGAATTTCACCACCGATTTCGATCCTTTTAATAAATAGTTTTTTCCCCAACGTCAAGAGAAATAGAGTCGGTTCGTGCCTTGTTTTTTTTACTCATCACGACACTTAATACATCCCAGAAACTTCGTCAGAACAACGGACACGCTGTGCCGTTCATGCAGCTAATCTAAAAAAAGAATTTAACGCTTATCCGACGTAAATCCGCCACTTGCGTCGACTACTTTAATCACTACCCAAAAACTTCTTTATTTTCGCAATTTCCTCCGTAATAACTTTTTCTATAATGTTTGGAAGCTCTTCCTTTACAGACTTGGTAACAATCTCAACTATTTCCGGTCTTAAAGTCTCCAGTATCTTTTCAACTATTTGTTCTTGATCTATCGCCGGGACAGACGCAACCTGCTCAGCAACGTCAGCCTTTTCCTGCTCCTCTACTTCTGACATAACTTCATCATCCGCTACACCAGAAAATCCTTCCATCCCTTCATCCACCACTGGTGAACTTTCGTCTTCGAGCTGGCCTTCCGCTATCTCTTCATCCATTTTTTCTTCAAGCCCGAATGTATCCGGGGCTGGCATTTCCACCTGAGTTTCCTGGTACGCGATTTCACTTGAATCTACCATAAAATCTTCTTTAAGCTCTTCCTTCAGGTCCGTCTCAAGACTATCAGTTGAGAGAATCTGAGAAATACTCAGGTCAACTTTCGTTTCCTGAAATAACTCTTCTTTTACCTCATCCTCACCGGGTGCTGGCGATTCTTCCCTAAACTTTACTTCTGTGGAATCCTCAATCAAGGGACAGTTCTTCAAAGCCGCCGTATCCACGGTGGTATTTTTTTCATCATTGAGTTCTTCAGTAAGAGTAAGAATGCCCTCTTCATCCTGGCTATCCAGGTCAGACTTCAGGTCTCCAATATCAGCGGGCATGTTCACGAGAAGAGTTTTATCATCAACATCGGGTTCACTTTCAAGATCCTTTGTGCTTTCATCTTCTTTCTCACTTGCCGAAGGTCCCATTATTTTTTCACTTCTAAGGGCGGTTACCAGTGAATCATCTTCCCCAAGGCCCAACGTTTCTGCAATCACCTTGTCTCCGTAAGGCCTTTTCTGAGTAACTTTCTCGAGTTCTTTATCCAAATTCAATGAAGTAGGCTCGTCAATATCTTCATTTCTGGTAAATTCTTCCTCAAACTCCTCAGCTATTTGGCGAACCTCCGTAGGAAATTCAACATCATCCAGTGGTGATTCAGCATCTCTATCATCAGTTACTTCAGTTACTTCATCGGTAAGCTGCAATTCCCCGGAGACACTCAGTGCTGATTCCGAATCTTCAACTATATCAACTAATTCTACAATTTCTTTTTCAAGTACGTTCAAATCAAGCTCTTCACTATTAAACTTCAGATCCTCACTTTTGTCTTCATTTTTTTTAAATTTAAACATAGCTCAGCTCCTGTTTATGTATTTTCTTACAAATTCATTGATTCTTGATGCAAAGTTTTTGCCAACACCTAAACCCTCATCCACGGCCTGGGCAAGAAGACTCGTTTGTATAATTCGAGGGCATACCTGTCAGTCATACCAGCAATGAAGTCACAGACTACCCTTTCGCGCGTACTATTATTGTTAACAGATCCGATCTCTTTGTAAAAAAGATCATCATCTTCCAGGAACCTGAAATAAAGTTCTTCTATGATCTTTTTTGCTCCATCGAAACCCTCCTGCACTGTTGGCGATTCATATACCTTATCAAAAAGGAAATCTCTCAGTTCAGTCAAAACTTCTGTCATTTCCGCGCTCAGAAAAATATCCTTGGTATCTTGAAGCTTGGTCTCCAGTACGACGTCTGTGACCATGGCATGAATGCGCTCGGAATGCGTTTCACCCAAGCTTCGGGTAAATCTCGACGGGATATCACTGTCTTTTAAAATCCCTGCCCTGATTGCATCATCCAGGTCGTGGTTTATGTAAGCGATGATATCCGCAATCCTAACAACTTTTCCTTCCAGCGTACCCGGCAATTCTTCGCTCTTGTTCATTGCTATGTTAATTTCGCCTCTTCCCTTCGAATGCTTAAGAATGCCGTCTCTTACTTCCCATGTCAAATTTATCCCGTTACCGTTCCTGGCCAGCTTGTCAACAATTCTGAGGCTCTGTTTATTGTGAGAAAAACCGCCAGGCACAATAGCATCCAGGGCTTTCTCCCCGGAGTGACCGAAAGGAGTATGTCCAATGTCGTGCCCCAGTGCAATTGCTTCGATCAAATCCTCGTTCAAGTAAAGCGCCTTACCAATTGTCCTTGCTATCTGCGAAACTTCCAGAGTGTGAGTCAGTCTGGTTCTATAATGGTCACCGGTTGGAGAGAGAAACACCTGAGTTTTATGTTTCAGTCTCCTAAAAGCCTTACTGTGCAATATTCGGTCCCGGTCTCTCTGGTAACATGTTCTTAATTCGCACTCCCTTTCAGGACGTAATCGACCACGTGTTTTTGAGCTTAGCTGCGCCCGCTGATGCAAATTCTGTTCTTCTCTAGCCTCAAGCATTTCTCGTATTGTAACCATCTTCAACCCGGAATACTCCATGAATTTCACACTCAATAACCTCAAACTCAACCCTCAGTTTCTCCAGACAGTCATCAGATTTTTTGACATTAGTGTCAATATCGCTTAACACAAAGCTAGTCCTGCGGAAAAATTTATCGCAAATTTTCATTATGACTTAATCTGTTACATTTTGAATTGTATATATACACACTTATGTGGTAAATAAAGAACTTTTCGATAGATAAAATTAACATAATTATTGTGCAAAATGCACTCTTATTATCAGGTTTTTGTCGAGGAAGCGCCATTGAAGGAAAAAATCGACGAATACATAAGATATTTAAAGCTTGAAAAGTCAGCAAGCAAAGAAACAATAAGAAACTACAAAAGCGACTTAAACCAGTTTTATTCACACTTAAAAGCAACCAAGAAAGAAGACAACATAAAAATTGATAAAATCGACCATTCAGACATATTCTCGTTTTTGGGTCGTCTCCATTTTACCCACAAAAAGAGTTCGATAGGAAGGAAATTATCTGCATTGCGTTCTTTTT
>QMLL01000154.1 GCA_003646715.1 Deltaproteobacteria bacterium | reverse complement strand
TAGAAAAAAGAAATTTGTTAATCCACTAGTCGCAATCCCTTCTGCTCAGGTCAACTCTTCCAACTAAAAGCAGTAGTAGAAGTATACGCAATATGTAATAGTCGCAATCCCTTCTGCTCAGGTCAACTCTTCCAACCTATTTAACTAGGAAACAAATGAATGGGCACTCTCTGTCGCAATCCCTTCTGCTCAGGTCAACTCTTCCAACTCTATCTTTAAAATATCCTGTTTTACCAAGTGATTGCAACTGGATTTTCGCGCAACTCCGGATTTTTCCCTGCCGGTTTGTCCAATTGAGCCCCTTGAGGGCCTCAAAATCTGTATAACTTGTGATAATAACTTCATATTTTCATCCCCGCAGATAATGCTAATCACCATTCTCCAAATTTCTAATTTAACCTTCCAGAAACATTATTATTATCCGAATTCTCCGGCTCAATAACAGCTACGTCTCTATTTTACCTGCGGATTGCTGAGATGAGGTGTCTCAAGGGAAAATGTAATTTCCATGTTTACCATCATACAATCCTATATCTATTTTCCACAGGCCCTTCTCCTATGCCACTGAATTCAACATTTCGTAGACACGATCGACACAAGGGATAATAGCGCACTGTATCTTCATCGCAATTTATTATGTCTTCAAGATGATGCTTCATCTTTAGAAACTTTTCCTCCGAAAGGCCAGGGCATTCAAAAACAGACTTTTGCACTCTTACTCCATACCCCTTCAAACATTTCACGACATGATTTCTAATGCGATCGTCTACTATGTCGAAACAAACAAGGTAAAACACTTTACTTCTCCCAAGCAAATGGAGCATATTCAACCTTAGGATTCTGAAGGTATTCAGCAAAGCTTCGTACCTGATAGTGAATGAGCATCCTGTAACTGGTAGTAATATTCCGTTTACTATACACCACCTTCCTGTTCATCATCTCTTCATAGCTCGCTATAAACGCTTTGCATATTGATGGTTTCATCTCAACAGGCCGTTTTTCTTTCATATCTTCTTCGTCAACAAAATTATCAGGTACACTTCTTCGACAGACGAAATCACCAGGAGAAACAGCCTTACGGTTTACAAGGGCAAGAACAAAACGATCTCCCAGGAAACAACGATATTCCTCTACTAGATCACATGCTAGAGAAGGTCTACCATAGGCAACTTCGTGTAAACTTCCCAGGTATGGATCAAGGCCACACGCATTGATGGCTGACAGTACTTCGTTGGTAAGCATGGTATAGACAAAAGATAACATGGCATTCACAGGATCCCGAGGTGGTCGCTTATTTCGGCCCTGGAACTCAAAGAGCGAATTCCTAATCAGTAATGGAAAAACCTCATAGTAGAGTCTACTCGCATGACCTTCTATCCCCCTCAATCTATCCAAATCATTTGTTTCCTGAACAAAGCGGGCCATTGATTTAAGTCTAAGAGCCTGAATCCTGAGCTGGTCAATTTGGTACTGCCTTGAACGCATAGTGAGAAATCGTGCCATGTTTTGAATTTTTCCACGAACAATTATCTTTGCAGTTTTTAGAGAAAAATTCGGATTACTTAGCATCAGATATTGGGCTCTTCGTAGATTGACATGACGATGCTCGTCAACAGCCAGTCTTGCACGAAACCTTCCAGTAGGAGTCAAAAAAACGGTTTCAACTCTGTTTTGTACAAGAAAATCCAAAACAGCCCCACTGAGCATTGTGTAACCCATCAATGTCAATCTCTTGAGCCCATTGACAGGTATTTCGTCTACTATGTTTGATCCCTTCACTACTTTGAGGGACATACCTTCCTTCCGGAGATAAGTCCCCGCCTCTAGTACGTAGATAGCCTCCATTACTTGAGGAATGCCTCCACTCGTGAGATTGCAACTTTCAAGTTCTCCAACGCAGATCGCAGATCTTTTACTTTTTCAGAAGTGACGATACTTCCACTATCCCATCCGTCGATATGTAGTAAAGGATGCGGATATTCTTCTTTTTTGTCGAAAATACAAAAATCACCGATATAGTTCATAAGCGAATGAATCCGTCTGCACCCAAGGGGCTTGCCCCTCAGTCTACTTAACCTGTAATCCACCATGTGAGGATTATAATCAGACGATGAAGAGAATAGGTGATGAAGAAGAGTACGCGCTCGCGGAAGAAATCCGATTGTTTGATACAAAACTTTTTCTTCTCTCACGGATAGCGGATTCCCACCGCGTATCGAAGCTATTATTTGCCCCAGAGGCGGACAGGATACTTGCAACGTCATCAGTTCCGGATAATCTTCTGCCCACCTTTTCATTCTTGGATGAACCAGAATACGGGATTTCTCCGCATCTGCCCCCCCAAAGCTAACGTTTTCCGGATTGGCTTTTTTAATCTTGTATAGATAGCGGAGCTGCGCTTCTGTACTACGCTCGTTACACCCAAGAAAATAAGAACGCTTACCGGTTAACCTGTGTATGCCAAGCGGGAGTTTAACCAGGTTCCCAAACCCTTTGCCTGAAAGTTTGTCCTGTTTTGGAAAAACTTCAATGTGAAAGGCACTAAGATCATTTGCAATTTCCCTTTTTATTCTCTCCAGCACACCCCTTATACTGCCTGCCGGTACCGCTGATTCAAAAAAGTACCAAAAATGATAACCTTTTGCCCCACTGAATTCTATCACCGGAGATAATCCTAATTCTTGCGAAAGTTCGGAAACTCTTCTAAATAGGTAAGAGCGTTCACGCCTGATGGTATCTCTATCACTACTCTTAAGCGGAGTTTTCCTATATTCAGGAACAATATCAACATCAATCACAGCCACAAGTACCGTTGAATCAGACCTGAGAAGGTATATCCCGTAAGTCTTCCTTCCCGAAAGGTGTTCTTCTACATCATTTTCAGATATAGGACGGTTTACAGGCACATATCCCTGCTTTCCTTCACTTCTATCAGCCCATTGTCTTGCAAAACGGTCCTCTCGCCCAGAGAAAAGATCAAGAAATTTACGAATTGCAGCTTGTCTCTCTTTCAAGTTGTCGAAAGGAGAAAATACTTTCTCTCTTTCCATAACTAGCTGTGAGTCCTGGGAAATTAGGGTGTCTTTCAAATAATTATGGTACTCTTCCCCAATATACTCTTTGGCTCTGGCTAGAACCTGAACAAGCTCTTTCTTTTGATCAAGAATAGATAAAAGTTCGATGTGTTCTTTCCAAGCATTTTCCAATTCCGGTGTATGTTTGTTGACATGGTCCAAAATTTCGAGAGCCAACTCAATATCACCGGCCATTTGGGCAAGCCTTGCCCATTTTAGTTGCTTTTCAGCTCCCAGTTTTTTCCAAACACCTTCCCTACCCAATATCTTTCTGCAACCTTCCCGTTCCTTTCCCTCAAGTATTGCTTCTTCAACCCTGTCAAGAAGAAGATTAAAATCCAGAGACGACTGGGAATCTGTTTTTGTTCCATCAGCTTGCTTTTTCATAGTACTTCCTTTTCCAAGGGGGATTCGGATTGTTCTAATTTCTGAAGTAATTGCTGGAGCTTGGGGTATCGAGGGTTGAAGTCTCTCAAATCTGTGGTCAGTTTTTTTGCTCGCGTATAATCACCAAGACGGTACGCACTTACTGCTTCCCAGAATAGTGCGTCACCCAGAATGCCTCCCCATTTTTCATGAAAAAATTTGCCTGCCTCTCTTGCATACTCTCCAGATTTTTCGAAATTACCATTGATGTATTCGATCTTTGCCAGGCGAACCAACGTTTTATGCCTGGATCTGTTGTCTCTTTCAGTTGCACGAAGAAGGATTTTCCTAGCTCCATCAAAATCCCGGAGTGCACATAGAATATCCGATTCTGTCCACCTACAATAAGGCCGTCTTTTTCGCTCTGGTATCTTATTAATTGTTTCCAGAGCATTTTGGGGCTCATCCATTGCTAGCAATACTCTGGCTAGTAACTCATAAACGTAGTCTGGAAACTGTTTGGTGTTGCAAGATAAGGCAAAATTTAAAGCATCTCGGGCTTTTTCGAACTTTCCCAGGCGGTAGTAAACTTTACCAAGAGCAAAGTATTTGAAAAGAGGACAAATATAATTGCTTTCTTCGTCCTCCGAGATGCATTCATTCAAAAATTTAAGGGCCCTGTTTGGCAGGTCGAGGTTTACCAAGCAACTTGCCAACTGATAGAGTGATTTGACATAATTTTTCCTCTCCTGTGATCGAGCCTTCTTGTTTTCTTCATCTAATACTTTCCAGTTCTTTACAGCTGTTTCAAATAGATAAACTGATTTCCTGGTTTTTCCCTCGATTTGTTTGTAAAGCATCCCTTCCCGATAGTAGTTTGTAATTCCATCCGGTCTTAGTTCCTGCGCTTTGCCAAAATACTTATGAGCAAGCTCTATCCGCTCTTGCCGCGGCTTACCACGAAGAAAAATTTCTCTATTATTAGCTGCATACAGAGAATTATACGCAGTGTAAGCAAGAGAGCTATTATACAGAAAATTCTCCGGTTCCCTTTCTACACAAATGGTTAGTTCAGAAATGGCTTCATCAAAACGCATAAGCTGGCCAAGCGCGAAGGCAGCTTTTGCCCTGATTTCGGTATCGTTTCCTGATTTAACAATCTCAGGGAACTTCTCATCAACTGGATAGATAAGAGCGAGTGCATCTTCCCACCTGTTTTCTTTGAATAGTTCATTTACTTCTGAAATGGTCAACTTTAGACCCTTTTCCATTACATCTTTTTTTGCATGAATTATGTCATCAAAGGTCAAAAAATCGTCTTCACATTCAACGGCATTGTTATTTGAATTTAATTCGATTTTTCGTAACTGTGCCTTCCAGTTTAGATTAGTCATGACTCCCCTTTTGCTTTTGTAGATTTGTTGCCTTATGAGCCAGATAAGGAATACAAAAACGAAAAACAAAAAGTGTGCCACATTATTTGGAACAAATGAACAGTCCGCAACTTTTTTGATTGACGCCTCTTTCTTTTTTGCGTTTATCCCCCTGTGAAAATCGGTATGATCAATCTTCTAACCCAAGTTTGTCAAAAAATGCATGTTGTTTACATAATACAGCTAATTTTTAGGAGTTAGATGTCTTAAGTATTTGGAATAACAGGATGCTAGTTTTCAGAATCCGGATGTAGTGGTAGAATGTTAGTTTATCTATTGACAGGGGTTGTGTCCTGTGGTATATGCAAATTCATGTATATCCGTAAAGTACGTAAAACAGATCCCAAATCTGGCAAAACCTACTTTTATC
>QMLL01000153.1 GCA_003646715.1 Deltaproteobacteria bacterium | reverse complement strand
TGGTCGGGACGAGAGGATTTGAACCTCCGACCCCCTGAACCCCATTCAGGTGCGCTAGCCAGACTGCGCCACGTCCCGACTGTTTTTACTTCTAACAACTTTCTAACATAGTGTCAAGGTGTCTAAAATTTTCGCGCTCTAGCCCAAAAGCTTTGCTTCTTTCAGTCCGTCCAGAAAGTATTGCGCTGCTACCGCAAGTATTATTAACCCCATGATTCGTGTAAGGATGCGCGTTCCGGTCTTCCCAAGCAGACTGTTGATTTTGTTTGCCATGCTCAGAACAATGTAGGTCAGGCAGCACGTTGCAAAAATCCCCATGCAAACAATGAACGCTTTTTCTATCGATAGTTCCGGTGCGGAAAACATCATCACAGTGGAAAGGGCACCAGGACCTGCCAGCATGGGAATAGCCAGGGGGGTTACCGCAACATCGTCCTTTTCGGCGGCTTCCAGAAATTCTATTTTGCCTTCCTGAGTGGTTCTGTAAGCTCTCAGCATGTCAAGCCCTACCAAGCCCAGTACTACTCCGCCTGCGATCCTGAATGCCGGAAGACCTATGCCAAAGATTCTAAATATATACTTACCTGTCAGACAAAATGCTATAAGTATCACAAAACAGTAAGTTGACGCTTTTCTTGCTGTAGTCCGTCGTTTTGACTGGTCATCTTCAGCGGTTAATGCTAAAAAAGATGGCACAGCTCCAACAGGATCCACAATAAAAAATAGAGTTGCTGTTACGATGAAAATGTCTTTTAGGAGGCTCTCCATAGCTCTCCTTTCCAGGCAATAATTTTGTGTCTCATGTTGCACATAGTTATCATTTACTGGAAATTTTTCCAAGCGTTCTCTCTTGTTGATGAATTTTTGACATATGGGTGTTGAACGTGTAATTAAATTCATGTGTCCTTTATATCTCCGCACGTTGCATAAGTTTCCATGTTAAGAACTTTAGTTCGAACCTGCTGAAACACGGGGGTGAGGTTAAATTGGGCATCAAAAAGAAGCTTTTAATCACCTTTTCCGTAACATTATTTGCTTTTATCTTGGTCTACAGTCTCACAACAGAATTCTTCGTAGTAAAGGGCTTCCACCAGCTCGAACATGAACATATCCGAGAAAGTTCAACTCTGGCCTTACGAGTACTTGATCTCGAGATAGAGAATCTGGATGCTCTGGCCTATGACTGGGCTAGCTGGGATCGAATTTATGTTTATGTAAATGAAAGGGACAAAGAGTTCATCAAAGAAAATATGACCCCCTCAATCCTCTCGGATATGGGCCTTAGCTTTGTACTGATAACTGATAATGGCGCGAAAATAGTATACTATCAGGCTTCCGGAAGTTCCAAGGAACCCATCGACGAACTGGTTCCCACCGAAAAGTGGCAACTGCTGAGAAAATTGGTTCAGGAATGCAGCGGAGGAAAACACAGTTCTGGCGTGATTTTCATGGAAAATGGTTTTTATATAGTAGCTGCCAGGCCGATTTTGAGATCTGACGATAGTGGTCCTCAAAATGGAGTGCTTGTGATAGGTAGAAAAATTGATGATGCACTGAAAGATAAGATATCAAGGATAATCGGCCACAAGGTTAAATTGGTTCATATTGAAGGTGGAGTTAAGGAGTCATCTCTCATTTCGAGGGGTTATGATGTTTTACTGCGCGACAGCACCTGTACACCGAAAATATATATCAATGATGTATTTGGAAACCCCTCCCTTGACCTGGAATTCTCCCTTCCAAGAAAAATAATAAAATACGGGACCACAAGTGCTCATCTGGCCATACTTGCTGCCATTACGTTGGGTGTTTTGGTGGGAGGTGTACTTTTGTGGCAGCTGAAGCGCCTTATTTTCTCAAAACTTGATCAATTAACTTCCGAGGTGGAAGAAATTGCAAAAAGTAAAGATCTATCCAGGAGGTTGCCTGCATATGGTGATGAAGACGAACTGGGAATACTTGTGAAGGGTTTTAATAGCCTGCTGGAAAAGATTGCCAGTTTTAACGAAGAATTGATGTTATCGAAAAATAAATATAAAACTCTGTTCGAGCAATCTCCTGCGGGTATTTTCGTTTTTGATACGGACCTGCGTGTCGTAGAATGTAACCAAAGTATTTGTAATATGATTGGAGCCCCGAAAGAGGCACTTCTCGGCATCAATTTGCGTGAACTTAGGCATAAAGAAATTATTCCTCATATAGAAGCAGCATTGAAAGGTCAACGTTCTAAGTACTATGGTTTATATGAAGCTACAACAACTGATGCAAAAATATGGTCTTCTACTACTCTGGCGCCCATGTACAACAAGGATGGCGAAATCATAGGTGGAATAGGTATTGTGGAAGACATCTCAGAGATGAAAAAATACGAGTGGGCTCTCGAAGAAAGCCGTGCGCACCTTGAAGCAGTATTAGAGAGTGCATCCGGATACGGAATTCTAACAACTGATCCGAATCTAGAGATAACATATTTCAACAAAGAAGCAGAGAGAATATTTGGGAATTCATCAGCCCTGGCTAAAGGTGAGAGTCTGGAAAAACTCACCGGTGGGTTTGGCAATTTAAAGGAACACTTTCTTACTGCGAGAGAAAGCGTAGAAAACAAAAAGGTCTATGACTTCACGATTGAAAAGGAAGGTAACGGGAAGCCACACTATTTTTCTTGTCGGATATCTGGGATTACCAACAATGAAGGCGAGTTGTTGGGATACGTGTTGTTTGCTGAAGACATAACAGAAAGATTGGAGATTGAGAAAGAGAGAAGGGAACTGCAGGAGCAGCTTTTTCATGCACAAAAGATGGAAGCTATCGGTCGTTTGAGCGGCGGAGTTGCTCATGATTTTAACAATCTGCTAACAGGAATAATCGGGCTGACAGAACTGGCAATTGAGACTGTGGATAAGGGAAGCGATAGTTACAGTATTCTTAAACAGATTTTATCCGGTGCAAGGAGAGGTTCACGACTTACCAAACAGCTGCTCAATTTGAGCAGGAAACGCGTTGTGAGACCTCATACGATAGATCTCGCCAAGATTGTGAGAGACATGGAAGGAATGCTCAGGAGTGTTATCAGTGAGAATATAGAATTCGACGTGGAAGCCCCTGAGGAAGCCATCTATATTCAGGCGGATCCGTCGCAAATCGAACAGGTTATAATGAACGTGGTGTTAAATGCTCGAGATGCGATGCCAGGTGGAGGAAAGATAAAGGTTTGCGTTACTGATAGTGCTTCAGTACATTTTCATCCTCAAGGAAGAGAAGGGCGAGCAGATGACAATCGTGCATGTCTGGTTGTAGCTGATACCGGCTGTGGAATGGACGAAAAGATTCTAGGCAAGATATTTGATCCTTTTTATACCACCAAACCACCTGGAAAAGGTACGGGACTGGGTTTGTCGACGGTTTATGGGATAGTCAAACAGATTGGCGGAAGCATTGAAGTGGAAAGTGAGCCGGGGAAAGGTAGTAAGTTTTACATTTACTTTCCGAGAGTTCTAGAGCCGGTAGAAATAGAGAAAAGGGAAAGGCCTCCACTATACGAAAAACCCGAATTGCCTCAGGCCATCACCATACTTGTAGTTGAAGACGAGATTGCTATCCTCGATATTATGTCTTTTGTGTTAAAGAGAGAGGGGTACAGGGTTTATACAGCACAGAGTGCTGAGGAAGCGACAAAAATCTTAAACGAGCAGAACATAAAAGTTGATCTTTTGATTGCCGATTTGATCATGCCTGGAATGAGTGGAACAGAGCTTGCCGAAAAGTTGAAGGAGGATTTTCCCGACATGAAAATTATTTATACTTCCGGTTACACGGAGGATATACTGGTTCAGAAAGACCTCCTCGAGTGGGATGCGGTGTTTTTGGAAAAACCTTTTTCCACTGAAGTGCTATTGAGATTCTGTTCCCGGGTGCTCAAAAAGCGAGGGAAGAACTAGTAGATGGTTGAGACCTGTTTCCTGGATATTGAAAACGGGAAAGTTCTGGAAATAGTTCGTATTCTGTTGAGTTGCAGAAATAAATGGGGCGATGCGTCTGTCACCAAGATAAGCGAAGAATATAAAAGCCCATTTCATGTGTTGGTTTCCTGCGTTTTGTCTTTGAGAACCAAAGACGAAGTGACCAGCGCTGCCAGTGCGCGACTTTTTGCCAGAGCTAATTCTCCGGAGGAGTTGCTCAATGTGCCTGTGACAGAACTCGAGCGCCTCATATACCCTGTTGGATTTTACAAAACGAAAGCGAAAAACTTGCATCGGATGTGTGAGCAGTTGTTACAAAGATTTGGTGGAAGAGTACCCGCAGATTTTGACCTGCTTGTGAGCTTGCCCGGAGTAGGACGTAAGACCGCAAACCTGGTACTGTCAAAAGGGTTTGGGGTTCCTGCAATCTGTGTGGATACTCACGTTCACAGGATATCCAACAGGCTGGGCTGGATCAATACAAAGACACCAGAACAAACAGAAAAAGAACTAAAGAAATTGTTGCCTCGGGAATACTGGATTGAAATTAATGATCTTTTGGTCCCTTTTGGACAAAAGGTTTGCCAACCTGTATCCCCCTGGTGTAGTAAGTGCGACGTCGAGAAGTTGTGTGCCAAGTATGGAGTTGGTAGAAGTCGTTGAGCGTGCCCTGGGAAAACGAGAGCTGGTATTTGGGAGGTAATGTTGTTCAGAGCGTTGAATGAATTTCTAACGCCTTTCAGGCTCACAGTCTTAAGCTTCCTTCTGGCAATTTTGATTGGAACGTGCCTGTTAAAGCTGCCTTTTGCTACTGTCACCCCTATATCGTGGGTGGACTGCCTCTTTACTTCCACTTCCGCCGTATGTGTTACCGGGTTGATTGTTGTAGATACGGCTACGAGGTTTACCAGATTCGGACAAATTGTGATTCTTACACTCATTCAATTCGGTGGTCTGGGAATAATGACCCTTTCTACCATTTTTTTGGTAGTTCTTCGGGGACGAGTATCGTTCACAAATATAAAGGTAGTAAGGGATACATTCACTTCGGGAGCTGGAGTGGATATTTACAGTCTACTGAAATTAATAGTAATTTTTACCATGACTGTTGAAGCTGCGGGTTCGGCTCTTCTGTTCCTACGTTTCAGAAAGATATTTCCCTTAAGTACAGCTATTTTTCATTCTATCTTTCAGGCTATCAGTGCCTTTTGTAACGCTGGATTCAGTACTTTTTCGGATAGCTTAATGGGTTTTAGAGGGGACGTACTGGTTAACCTTGTTATGGCAGGTTTGATAAT
>QMLL01000152.1 GCA_003646715.1 Deltaproteobacteria bacterium | reverse complement strand
TCTGATTGAATCATCCTTATGCTGGCGAATAATTCTGCTAGCTTCAAACCCATCCATAACAGGCATCTGTACGTCCATCAGTATCAAATCAAACTTTTTACCGTTCAACATGTCAAGTGCTTGTTTGCCATTTTCCGCACAAATAACACCGACACCTTTTTTGTCCAATAGTTTCTTAGCCAATTTCCGATTAATAAGGTTATCCTCCACCAACAAAACCTTTAGGCCTTCCAGGTTATAGTGTTCACTCTCCTTTTTCCCCATCAGTTTCTTGCCTGTCTTGTCTCTTTCACCCAAAACCTCAAGAATTGTGTCAAGTAACTCACTTTTTTTAACCGGTTTTAACAAATAGGATTCGATTCCCAGTTCTCTGCATCTTTTCATGTCGTCAGTTTTACCGACGGAAGTGAGCATAACAAGTTTCGGCATATGGGAAAGCCCCTTTTTCTTTATTATCTCCGCCACGTCAAAACCATCCATCTCGGGCATCAAATAATCAAGCAACACCAACCTGTAAGGATCTTTGGACTGTTCTGCTCTCGATATCTCATCCAGCGCCTTTTCCCCGCTTGCAACCACCGTTACTTTGCATCCCCAGAGAGACAACATTTCTTCCAGTATCAACCTGTTTGTTTCATTGTCATCAACCACCAACACAGAAAGATCCCGTAACTTGGTCACTGGAAGAGGTTTTACCCGCTCCGGTGCTTCTTCTGAAAGCTCAAATCCCACAGTAAAATAGAAAGTCGTACCCTTACCCAATTCACTTTCAATCCAAATTTCCCCACCCATCATTTCCACAAGCTGCTTTGTTATGGCAAGACCAAGGCCAGTGCCGCCGTATTTGCGTGTAGTCGAAGCATCTGCCTGGGTAAAAGATTCAAAGATGGCCTTTTGCTGGGAGGGGCTGATACCAATTCCCGTATCTTTGACAGACACCTGAAGGATAACCTTTTCTTTTATCACTTTATTCAGGCTTATTTTAAGGACCACTTCACCAGTGTCTGTAAACTTTATGGAATTACCAAGCAAGTTTATGAGAACCTGTTTAAATCGCACTGGATCCCCTAGTAAGAAGCGAGGGACATCGGGCTTGATTTGATAGAGCAGTTCTATGTTTTTTTCTGAAGCTCTTACGGCGAGAGTATCGATTACTCGTTCTACTGCTTCCTCAAGGTCAAAAAGAGTAACATCCAGCAGCAGTTTACCGGCCTCTATTTTCGAAAAATCCAGAATATCGTTTATGATCTGAAGCAGGGACTCGCCTGACGCCTGAATCATCTCAAGGTACTTTCTCTGCTGGGAATCCAGGTCTGTATCAAGTAATAGTTGTGCCATCCCCAAAATGCCGTTCATTGGTGTTCTGATTTCATGAGACATGTTGGCGAGAAATTCGCTTTTTAGCCTGCTTGCAACTTCCGCTTGTTTTCTGGCTTCGACCAGCTCGGTAACGTCAATTATGTTAACAATAGCACCATAGTAGAAACCTATTCTGAAAATAGGGTTTATGCGCACTGAGTAATAGTTACCGTTTCTCCGTTTTGTATACACCGTGCGTTCAGTTAGCTCTTTATTCTTGTAGGAGTTTATAATTCTTATCATCACCTTTGCATCTTCTTTGCTGATAAAATGCCAGAATTTCTTCCCTAGCATCTCTTGCCGTTTTAGTCCCAGGAGATTCAGCGTCCACGTATTTACTTCTTCTATTTCGTCCTCCTCATTCAGTACGATTATCCCTTCATCAATTCCTTCCAAAATCGCCCACAACTTGTGCGATTCCAGTTCCATCTTGGTTTTTGCTATTTCGAGCTCTTTTCGTGTGCTGTGCGCTTTTGTATAGTCTTCCACAAGGAAGAAGTAGCCAGCCTTTTTCCCGTTTTTAAGGATTATTGGCTTTCCCTCAATCTTCACAAGGAATTCGGATCCATCACTCCTAGACTGAACTACTTCCTTCGAAAACTCTTGCCCCGATTGAATCGCCTTAGCATAGGTACTTATTCCAGACAGAAATTTTCTCCACTGACCGCTAAATACCTGTTCTTCCGAAATATTGTAGATTTCACAAAAGCTTTGATTAACATACATGATGTTCCAGTCGGAGTCGAAGAAAACCAACCCCCTCGGAAGTTCTTCGTTTGCTGCAATATGGTATTCTGGATCTACATAAAAGTTATGCATTTTCATATCTATCCCTCTAAAAACACTTTTAAATCAACAATACTTTTCAGAAGTGACCCAGAAGCACACTTCACTAAATTAGAGTGTATGACACAACAGCGTTGATTTTCAATTAAAGTTGCTTAAATTATGAACGAGCAACAATTGGTTGGGGTTCCTGGTTTTATTGAAGCTTTATTTTGACATTGGTTATTAAAATATGGTATCAGTTTTGCTTGGAATTCTGACTAATTCTCCTGGTTTTGCGTCGTACCCATTCTCTCTACATTCTCCTAATTCAATATTCAGGTAGAAGTCGGAATCATAATTTTAGTTATGATAGTTCATGGAAATTTTTCAAACATTAGACAGGAGGAGTGTAAAAATGCCTAAGTACGTATACTTTTTCGGAGCTGGAAAAGCTGATGGGAACAAGGAAATGAAAAACCTGCTGGGAGGTAAGGGAGCTGGCCTTGCCGAGATGACCAATCTTGGAATCCCGGTTCCACCAGGATTTACCATCACTACTGAAGTCTGCATTTATTATCAAGAACACAACGATTATCCTCCTGGATTAGAAGAAGAAGTAAATGAAAATATCAGGAAAGTTGAAGAAATAATGGGGCGTAAATTCGGTGATCCCGAAAATCCTTTACTTCTGTCGGTACGTTCGGGAGCAGCCATTAGCATGCCCGGAATGATGGACACCGTACTTAACCTGGGATTGAATGACCAGACCGTCGAAGGTCTGAAGAAGATGACCAATAACGAAAGATTCGCTTATGACAGCTATCGCAGATTTGTTGCGATGTACGGGGACGTGGTGCTCGGACTTAAACCTGAGAGCAAAGACGATATTGACCCCTTTGAAGAAATTCTGGAACAAAAGAAGAAAGAGAAAGGAATTGAATCCGATCTCGATCTGACAGTTGACGACCTTAAAGAGCTGGTCGTGGAATTTAAGAAAGTCATAAAGGAACGTCTTAATGTGGATTTTCCCGAAGACCCCATGGAGCAATTGTGGGGAGCAATAGGGGCCGTTTTTAAATCATGGAACAACCCCAGAGCCATCGCTTACAGGGAATTGAACAACATACCCGATGATATGGGAACCGCTGTAAACGTTCAGGCCATGGTATTTGGTAATCTGGGTGAGAACTCCGGGACAGGTGTTGCCTTCACAAGAGACCCGGCAACGGGAGAAAATGTATTTTACGGCGAATATCTAATGAACGCCCAAGGAGAAGACGTGGTTGCCGGAATCAGGACTCCTCAACCATTGACCAAACGCCAGAAAGGTGATCGGGACATTATGTCTCTTGAAGAAGAAATGCCCGAGGTATTCAAGCAACTGGATGAAATAAGGAAAATTCTGGATCGCCATTTCCGCGACATGCAGGACATCGAATTTACCATCGAAAATGGTAAACTGTGGATGCTTCAGACAAGGTCCGGCAAGCGAACAGGATTCGCCGCGGTAAAAATTGCTATCGACATGGTTGAAGAAGGCCTCATTACCAAAGAAGAAGCCGTAATGAGGGTCGAACCGGAACAGCTTGGTCAGCTTTTGAGCCCCACTTTTGATCTGCAGGAAAAAAGCAAGGCAATTCAGGAACAAAGATTGCTAGCCGTAGGTTTAAACGCCGGCCCTGGAGCTGCAACGGGAAGGGTGGTTTTTAACGCACCTGATGCCGAGGAATGGGCTCAAAAAGGAGAAAAAGTTATCCTGGTGCGCATTGAAACGTCTCCGGAAGATATCAGGGGAATGCATGCTGCCCAGGGAATTTTAACTTCGAGAGGCGGCATGACATCTCACGCGGCTCTGGTGGCTAGGCAAATGGGAAAAGTGTGCGTGGCCGGTTGTGGTGCTCTGGAAATAAATTACAAGACTCGTGAATTCAAGGTAAAAGATAGGGTGATCAAGGAAGGTGATTGGATTTCTCTGGACGGAACGACCGGTGAGGTGTTCGAAGGAAAAATACAGACACGTCCTTCCGAAATACTCAGAGTTCTCATCGAAAAAGATCTGGAACCCGAAAAGTCAGAAGTGTATCAGAACTTCTCCAAATTAATGACATGGGCTGACGAATCCAGGAAACTGGGAATTCGTACAAATGCGGACCAGCCCGACCAGGCTTCCATAGCCATTGCCTTCGGTGCTGAAGGAATTGGATTGACTCGAACTGAACACATGTTTTTCAGCGGTGATCGCATAGTTTCCATGCGTGAAATGATTCTTGCAGATGATCTTGAAGGCAGGAAAAAAGCACTTGAAAAGCTTTTACCGATGCAAAGAGAAGACTTCATCGGGATTTTCAAAGTAATGAACGGATTTCCTGTAACCATCAGGACTCTTGATCCTCCACTTCATGAGTTCTTGCCACATGAACCCAAAGCTATTGCGGAACTTGCGAAGGAAATGAGTGTACCTGAAGAAAAGATCATAAGCAAGGTTAACAGTCTGCACGAAGCAAATCCGATGCTCGGACACCGCGGGTGCAGGCTTGGGATTGTTTATCCAGAAATAACGGAGATGCAGGCAAGAGCCATCATTGAAGCTGCATGCACCGTTAAAAAAGAGGGAATAGAGGTAGAACCCGAAATCATGATACCGCTGGTTGGCCACGTCGCAGAATTTGAAAATCAAAGAGCGGTAGTAGACAGGGTAGCCAAAGAAGTTATGGAAGAAATGGGCGTGGAAGTTAAGTACAAGGTGGGAACCATGATTGAAGTTCCAAGAGGCGCCCTCACTGCTGACAAGATCGCCCGTTCTGCGGAGTTCTTCTCATTCGGTACAAATGATCTTACCCAGACGGTGTTCGGCATCAGTCGCGATGATTCAGGCGGATTTCTCTTCGCATACCTTGATGCAGGAATCTGGGAACATGATCCGTTCGAGAAACTGGACCAGGAAGGCGTGGGCCAACTAATGGCGATAGGGGTCAAAAAAGGGAGGCAGACCAGACCGGATCTGAAAATCGGTATTTGTGGTGAACATGGTGGTGAGCCCAGTTCTATCGACTTCTGTCACAGAGTAGGTCTCGACTACGTGAGCTGTTCACCCTTTAGAGTACCCATAGCCAGGCTGGCGGCTGCGCATGCAGCTTTA
>QMLL01000151.1 GCA_003646715.1 Deltaproteobacteria bacterium | reverse complement strand
TCTCACTAGCAGTCTTAAAATCTGCTAATTATAAGAGGATTTCTCTCACCAAGCATGGTCAATTTTGCGTTAGCACTCATACCTCTAACTGGTCAATTTTATGTTAGCACAACCAGAGAGAGACTCGGAAAGAATCGTAAAATCGATTTTTGAGATTATCTCGCAGGCTCTTGGGAAAGAAGGTAGGGTGAATGTCAGGGGATTTGTACTTTTCGGGTAAAAGAACGAAAAGTGTTGAAATTGAAGGATCCCAAATCGGGAAGATATTTCTATCCTGTTCCGAGGTGGGATGTCGTTTTTAAGTATTCCTGCGAGAAAAATCTTCCCTTTGAATATCGATTCAAGTTGGAACCTCCTTTCGTATCAGGTTTACTGGTAATTACCCTAGACCAGATATTAAGATGCAAACGATTTCGTATTTGACATATAAAATTTAACTGTATATTTTACGATTATGGGCGAAACATTACAGAAAAAGCGCGTTTTAAAAAAATACTTGCCAGATCCATTGGCCAGGCGCTTGGTGGTTCTCACAGGCGCTAGGCAAACAGGTAAAACTACACTGGCAAAAGAAAAATACGCCAATTTGAAATACATTAACCTACATTCTCCCGAAAACAGGGAGGTTGTCAATAATATTCATTCAGCATCCTGGGGAACATCCGTGGGTAACGCCGTCCTGGATGAGGCTCAAAAGGCCCCGGTTGTTTTCGAAAAAGTAAAGTACGCATTTGATGAAGGCAGTATCTCTTTTTCAGTATTAACAGGATCCAGCCAGATTCTCCTTCTTAAAAAAGTTAGAGAATCCCTGGCGGGAAGGGCATTCTTTTACGAGTTGTGGCCACTTATGCAATGTGAAATGAATAACTCTACAAAAACAAATAGTGTGCCGGAGCCGCTGCTGCACTCAATTCTCTTATCGGAAAATCTGGAACGCAGCCTATCAAAGGTGCCAGCGAGTCTTTTGGGAGGAGAAGATGCTGCTTATAGGGGTGCTGAAGAATTTATTTTAAGGTGGGGAGGTATGCCGGCTCTTTTGCCTCTTAGCGAGTCGGAAAGATGGAAGTGGTTGAAAGATTATGGCTATACTTATCTTGAGCGAGATCTCGGTGATCTCGCCCGCCTTAATGATCTTTCGCCTTTTAGAAAATTTCAACGCCTGGCGGCTCTGCGTTCAGGATCCCTGCTTAGTTATTCGGAACTTGCCAGAGATGCTGGAGTTAGTGTCGACACTGCCAGAAGATACCTGGAGTACCTTCGTATTTCGTATCAAACTATACTCCTTCAACCCTACTATCAAAACCTCACAAGTTCCGTGATCAAAACGCCCAAAATCTACTGGCTGGATGTGGGTATTCTGCGCCAGTTGAGTGGCTTCAGGGGAGAGGCTACTGGAGAGATATATGAAACAATGGTTGTCTCAGAACTTGTCAAATGGATAAAAACAGTACAGCTAGATGTGGAAGTATATTTCTACAGGACAAGATCTGGGATGGAACTGGATGTTCTTATTGAAACAGAACGGGGAGTAATAGGGATGGAAATAAAGTCCAGGAAGATTATTGTTGGAAAAGATATCGGAGCGATGAAAAAAATTGCTTCAAGTCTCGGAAACAGGTGGATAGGTGGAATCGTAGTTTATCGTGGAGATAGTATTGAACGGATCGATGAGCCTCAAATCTGGGCTATTCCTTCCAGGCGTTTGTTCCAGGCACCAATTCCTATCAGATAAAGTTTTTGAGTAATTGGAAGACTTGCGCAACTTTTTGTACTATTTAGACCAATTTCCTAACCACGATCGAGCGAAACACATGCCTTAGCAACATACCCTTCCTTTTCTTGGGTAATACTTCTTCCTTTTTGTCGTCATTAGGGTCTAGCGGACGATGAAATTCGCGAGATCGCTTTATTGACCCAAAAAAGGAGGGAATTAATGCACACCAAAAAAGATCTTGAAAAAGACGCAGCACTTAAAGGAGGAAATCTAATGCTGGAGAGTTTGTGTATCCCTTTTATTAAAAAAGAAGTAGTAAAAAGAGGGAAGTACCAGACTGTCGCTGCGTGGAAGCTCTCAAATGTTCTGGCTATGGATCTCGCTTTTTCGCAGTTTCTCCCAAAGGAGCCAGGTGTAGACCAAACGGGTGAGAAGTTTTCCTACCTGGACAACTTGTACAAGAACCGTGCGGCATTTGCTCGAGCAATTTCCTCGTGGCCTTCCAATATAATTGTTGAACTCAATATGGTGAGTATTCCTCATCTGGAATGGAAACTCAAAGGGGAAGTTCAGTATTCCTTTCTGCTCAGAGTTTTTTCAGGTAGTAGGGGAAGGGTACTTACTATGGCTCTAAAATACGCCACAATATTTCAGGGGTTGTTAAACAGTTGCTTTCCCGAGGTTGAATTCACACCTGTTAAAGATCCAAAAGTACTCGGAAATATTTGTAAGCCATTTACTCCAAACAGGGCAACTTTGATACTTCGACACCGTGAACACATAAATATTGCAGAATCTCTTGCAAAGAACAAGATAGGTTTTGTGGTTTCACTGGGAGAAGCTAAACTGGAAGATCCGGCAGCAACATACTCTTTTCCCTGGACGGTAAATCCACTGGGTCACGAACGGTTGATCCAGTATCTTTTGTGGTCATCCTATCCGGTGTGGATTTCGGTAAAGCTGCGGGCATCTCAAAGCGTAGAAGAAGAAACGCAGGCTATGAAAAAGGTGGTAGAAGAGTGTGATGCATACATCACGGGAGCAGTCACATCTAAACAGGTGTACGTTCACCAACTTTCAGTTTTGCAAAAGCTGCTTTTCAGACGAAGCCTGGAACTTAACGAAGGAGCTCTTCTGGCTCAGCTTGCTTTCTATACCCTTGAAGAACCGGACTGCGCACTTTTAAACCTGGTGGGGGAGAGCGTTACCGGGAAAAGTGTTGAAAGGGAGATAGAGAGTTTTTTCAATGGGAGTTTTAGAATTGAAAACGTGAATGTCAAAAGAGCTTTGGATCCTTTCTATTTCTATGAAAAAGAAAGTTTCTCCACGGAGGAGGCGATTTCAGTAATACAGATCCCGTATCCTCCTCGAAATGATTCTCCGGGTTTTACGGTGAAACGCTTTCGAAGTGCCTTTGCTAACATTCCGGAAGAAATATCTGAAAGTCAGGATCGCATTCTGCTTGGTAACAGTGTTCACCGCGGGATAAAGCAGCCTGTATACTGTCGTATAAAAGACCGGTTAAAACACATGTTCATAATAGGCATGACGGGTACCGGGAAATCTACATTCATGGAAAACCTGATACTTCAGGATATAAGAAAGGGTTACGGCCTTTGCCTTATTGATCCTCATGGTGAACTGGTAGAACAAATATTGGGGAAAATACCGGAAAATCGACATGATGATGTGATACTGTTTGATCCGCTGGACACGGAATGTGCAGTGGGATTCAATATACTCGAGTGGAAAACTATACAAGAGCGAGACCTCATCATAGATAATCTTTATCAGACGCTGGATCAGATATACGATATGAGGACTACAGGTGGGCCAATATTTGAGCATAATTTTAGGAATATGCTGAAGCTTCTCATGGGTGACCGACGAAGAAGAGATTTTAGTCCAACGTTATTCTACTTTCCTACACTCTATTTGAACGGCGCTTTTAGATCCTGGCTTGAGCAAAGTATAGAAGACCGGGTCGTAAAAAATTTTTTACGAGAACTTGAAAGAACCAGTGGTGAAGCTCATCTTTCCAATATAGCGCCTTATGTCACTTCCAAATTTGGCAGGTTTGTAAGCGATACCATTTTGAAGAGGATAGTTGGCCAGAGGCGTTCCACGATAGATATTGAAAAAATCTTCGAAGAAGGAAAAATTCTCCTTGTTAATCTCGGCAAGGGGCGATTTGGTTCGACTGTGAGCAGTTTACTTACGTCCCAGATAATCACAAGATTCAGAAACGCGGCAATGAAACGCGCTGAAATCCCCGGAAATAAGAGAACACCTTTCTTTTTGTACGTAGATGAGTTTCAAAATGTTAATTCGGACGATTTTGTGGAACTTCTTGCCGAGGCTCGAAAGTACGGCCTCGGGTTAATCCTTGCCAACCAGTTTACTATCACAGATAGACAAAAAAAAGCGACAGCAGTCAGTCTGTGCTCAATGCGATTCTGGGTAACGTGGGAACCTTCGTGGTTTTTGGAGTTGGAATCGATGATGCGACAAAGCTTCAACCGATGTTTTATCCCTATTTCCGGGATCTGGATATAAAGGAATTGCCTAACTGGCAGGCTTATGTACGCCTTCGCATGGAAAGAAAGGTTATCCCGCCTTTTAATATCGAGACGATATTGGATGGTGCGGCGTGTGACAATGAAGTGGCAGAACGTATCAGAGAGAGAAGCAGACGTAGGCACGCAAAGCCTGTGAAACAGGTCGAAGATGAGATAGCCAAGATGCTGGAATTCATAAATAACATTGATTGGGAAGAATAAGGCCAACAGATATCTTTTTGTAGATAAGGGGGGCGGACAATAGCTGACAACCGGTCATATACTTTTTTTAAGCTTAGCCAACAGGAGGTCTGCATACGCGTGAGGTATTAGGTGGGATTCATCGATACCAAGCTCGTTCATTAATTGCTTCGCTATGATTCTACCTTCTTCCGGGTCCTGCCCGTGCCTCAGAACTACTTCCAGTTCAACGAAGCTTCCGAGATTTTCAACTTCATCGATATGAATCCGCGTTTGCTCTACTATGTAGGCCACTCTGTTTTTTCTCACCGTGATAATTTCACCGAGTGCAGATGTAAGTAATTGCCGCAATTCAAGCGGGCGCGAGGTTTCGTGGATTGCGTATTTTGACAGCCTGGGTTCGTTTGAATCAGAGCGTTCATAGTATATTAATTCACCCGAATTCTCGCTCAAAATCCGTAGCTTAAGCCTTCCAGTCCGGGTACTGAAAAAGATGTCTTCCTGAGAAAGGATCTTGCACGGTCCCGTTGCAAGCTCTCTGGCCTTTCGTCTTAACCCAGACAAATCGCTGACTCTAGCCTTTATTTCAATATTGGATGGCACCGCTAATTCCTTCCTGCTGATTATACATATCTCCTAAACCTCTTTAGCCAAAAGAAATATTTGGAGAACTTCAGTATGGCAAAGAGATCTAAAGGGTAACTCAAAGAACTTGCGATATATTGCCGGGCAAAGCTACTTTTTTCGACGCCTTAATTCTTCCAGGTTATTTCTTGCAAGTTCATAATCAGGAGGCGACAAGCTCACAGCCTTTTCAAG
>QMLL01000150.1 GCA_003646715.1 Deltaproteobacteria bacterium | reverse complement strand
TGCCAGCTATCGTTTTCTATGTGCTTGATAGAGACTGGCAGTTGCGAGGCCAGGGTGCTGAGAAAAGAGCGCACTTTGTCCCCGTTAAAACCGGTTACCACGTAAAATTCTTTAATTCCAGCCTGGTAACCGGTTCTTATTATCCGTTCTATGATGGGTTTCCCCAAGACCGGAACCAGGGGCTTGCTAGCGCCCTTGCGCGCTAACCGACTGCCCCTCCCAGCCGCTATAATCAACCCTTTCATATGCTTTACCTGCGTGATCTCCTATAAATTCCTCAACCAGCCGGTACGCTTCGTCATCGGTATACTGACGTGGCGGATGTTTGCAGAAGTATGCAGAGGGACCCTCAAGGACTCCTCCTATACCTCTCTCCAGTGCCAGCTTGGCACACCTTATGGAATCGATTGCGACACCGGCCGAATTTGGTGAATCTTCAACGGAAAGCCTTAGCTCAAGTTCCATCGGCACATCGCCAAAAAGCTTCCCTTCCATCCTGATAAAACAGACCTTGTTATCCTTTTGCCATGGCACATAGTCACTCGGCCCAATGTGGATATTTTCCGCATCAAGCCTTCGCGCCGCCACGGACTGAACAGCTTCAGTCTTGGATTTTTTCTTGGAAGCTAATCTGTGTCTGTTAAGCATGTTAAGGAAGTCGGTATTACCACCGGTATTCAGCTGGTATGTTCTTTCCAGTTTGACTCCGCGTTTCTTGAAAAGATCAGTGAGCGTCCTGTGAGTAATTGTTGCTCCCAGCTGAGATTTGATATCATCACCGATAAGAGGCAAATTCCTGTCTTTGAATTTTCGTGCCCAAACAGGGCTGCTCGCAATAAAAACGGGAATGTTGTTAATAAAAGCCACTCCTGCCGATAGAGCACAATCGGCGTAAAATCTTGTGGCTTCTTCTGAGCCTACCGGCATGTAGTTGAGAAGGATCTCCGCACCCGATTCTTTCAATATCCCTATAATGTCTTCTTTACTCGGTTCGGGCACGTCTGCAGGTACGAAGGTATACTTTTCGTCATAATCTTTCATATGATCCGATACGCCATCCAGGATTTTACCCATGTGTACTTTCACTCCCATGTATGGTACATCTGGGCAGAATACCTTTGTGCAATTGGGCAGTGCAAACATTGCTTCACTTACGTCTTTTCCGACCTTTCTCTTGTCAATATCGAAAGCTGCAACTACCTCAATATCGCTGGGCTTATAGCCTCCAATCTCCCAGTGCATTAAACCAATGGCATCTTCGGGATTCTTGTCCCTGTAGTAGTAGATACCTTGAATCAAGGAACTTGGGCAGTTTCCAAGTCCTGCAATTGCAATACGAATCTTTCCCATCCTAAACCTCCTTTCCGTTTATTTACCTGATGCTAGTTTTTTCATCTATTGATCCATGCATCACCATGCGCACTCAACCAGAAATCAACTGATTGTTATCTTGATAATCTACTTTTTGGATAATTAATCAGGACTACCAGGAGATCGAGCTATCGGGCTGGCTGCTGTTGTTCGGAAATTATTTCCTGTACATTACATCTTTGTCACACCATAATTATCGAAAAATAAAGTTGTTTAAACGTGTTAGCAACATCATAATAATTTATTTTAAACAAATTTAAGCATTGATCTTTTGGTGTCAAGCAATGGAATCTATGTTTTTCTATCCTTATATGTTAGTTATATCTGCATGGGAAAGCTCGAGAGAAGCAGAGTAAAACTGTTTGCCATACTTTTCTTCACCCTGTTCTGCTCAATGATGGGAGCGGGAATAGTAGCCCCGTTGCTCCCCGTGTATGCGCTAAATCTTGGCGCAGCCGGCATAATGATAGGCTTCATATTTTCTTCTTTTTCAATATCCAGGAGCATCGCACTGCCCGCTGTGGGATACCTGTCTGATCGGTTCGGTAAAAAGAAGTTTATAACATTCGGTCTAATTTCTTATGTTGCGGTGTCCATTTCGTATTGTCTTGCAAAAAGTGCCTGGACCCTTGTTTTTATCCGACTGGGTCACGGTCTTGCGGCGGCCATGATTGTTCCCGTGGCATCCGCGTATGTTGGTGAACTGAGCCCCAGCGGGCACGAAGGTAAATACATGGGAATTTTGAACGTGGGTGTCTTTGGCGGTCTTGGTGTCGGCCCGTTCCTTGGGGGAGTGATAAGTGATGCATGGGGTATGAAAACAGCATTTCTCACTATGGCCGCGCTCAATACTATTGCTTTTGTGATTGTGCTTTTACTCGTTCCTGAGAGGAAAGGCACGGGCAAGATTATAGAAGCAAGCTCATATTTTAAGCTTCTCAAAAACGGTCGTATCCTGGCTTTAATGACTTACAGGGCGTCACATTTTTTTGGCGTGGGTATCATCTGGAGCTTTATGCCTTTGCTGATTATAGGTGGTCATCGTTTGAGCACTACCTATTCCGGTGGGTTTATCAGCTTGAGTGTTCTCACGGCCACCATTCTGCAGGCACCTGTGGGAAAAATGGCAGACCACTATAACAGAAAAATTATTGCTCTTCTGGGTGGAATATTCATGGTTGTAGCCATGGCAATTATTCCTTTTTCAAGCACTTATACCATGTTGTGCACGGGAATAATCCTCTCCGGGCTTGCTGGCGGTTTCATTGCGCCAGCAATTAGCGCCCTCACAGTAAGCGAAGGCAGGTTCCAGCATGCCATGGGAAGTGTCATGGGACTGGTGCTGATGGGGCAGAGCCTGGGAATTATGCTTGGTCCTATTATTGCCGGCGAACTTATGGATCTCTATGGAATTTCAGCTGCTTTCCTGAGCGGATCTGTCGTTGCGCTGGTAGGGCTTGTCTTATTTATCGTATTCGGTAAAGATTTTACATGTGAAACAGTAATAGAACACTCATTACCCGTCAGGGGAGCGTAGATGAAGATCAGGGGCCAGATTGAAAGAGTCGTTTACGTGAACGAACAAAACGGCTATTCCGTTTTTAAGGTGAAGGCCGACGGAAGGCGTGACCTGGTGACTGCCGTTGGCAATGTTATCTCGGTGACTCCCGGAGAAGTGGTAGAACTGGTTGGGGAATGGGTTAATCACCCGAAATTTGGCGAACAATTCAAGGTGATTGACTGTAAAACGGTAATGCCTGCCACCATCGAAGGAATACGACGCTATCTGGGTTCGGGACTTATAAAAGGCATCGGTCCCGTGATGGCAAAAAGAATTGTGGAAAAGTTCAAGCTAGAAACCCTGGATATTATCGAGGATAACATAAAAGCCCTATATCAGGTGGAAGGTATCGGACCCAAACGAGTGGAGATGATTAAGAAGGCGTGGGAAGATCAGAAAGAAATAAGAGAAGTGATGATGTTTCTTCAATCTCACGGGGTGAGTACCACGTACGCCACAAAAATCTATAAGCACTACGGCAACGATGCCATCAGGGTTTTGAGGGACAATCCGTACCGGCTGGCGATGGACATCTATGGAATCGGTTTTCTTACCGCCGACAAAATCGCCCAAAAGCTAGGCTTTCCCACCGATTCACCAAAACGAATCGCCGCCGGAATTCTCTATGTTTTAAACCAGGCTGCCGATTCCGGCCACGTATTTTTGCCTTACAGGGAACTTGTCAGAAAGGCCATGGAAACCCTCGGTGTTGAAGAAAAACAGATAAAGGAAGAGGTTTTGGGTTTGGTCCGTGAGCAGAGATTGGTGCTGGATATGCCAGACAGTTTGCCCCTTCTTACTGATGAAATTCCTTCAAGTACTCCCGTTTATCTGCCTCAATTTTTTGTTTCGGAAAAACTTGTGGCAAAGAAACTCGAGATTCTCTGCAGTACACCGAGAAAATTGAGACAGATCGACTCTGATAAAGCAATTGACTGGGTTCAGAAAAGATTGGAGATAGAACTTGCCAGAGAACAGGAAACAGCTCTGAGAAAGGTACTGGAAGAAAAAGTTGTCATTATTACCGGTGGTCCCGGGACAGGGAAGACAACTCTTGTAAGAGCCATACTGGAAATTTACGGGAAGATAACGGAGAAAATTTTGCTGGCAGCTCCTACAGGACGAGCTGCAAAAAGAATGAGCGAAACCACCGGGTGGTCTGCTTCTACCATTCACAGGCTACTTAGGTATAATCCCGCAGAAGGCGGTTTCAGGTACAACGACAAAAATCCGCTGGATGTGCAGCTACTGATACTTGACGAAGTCTCAATGGTTGATATCATCCTTTTCCATCACCTGTTAAAAGCGCTGCCAGCTTCTTGTCAACTTGTGCTGGTAGGTGACGTAGATCAGCTTCCGTCCGTTGGTCCCGGTCAGGTTTTGAAGGATTTAATCGAATCAGAAAAAATAACCGTGGTTGAGCTCAGAGAAATTTTCAGGCAGGCAAAAGAAAGTCTCATAATTGTGAACGCTCACAGGATCAACAACGGAGAATTTCCTTTCATCCGCCCTAAATCAAGAGAAGAACTTCTCGATTTTTATTTCATTGAAAGTGATGATACCGAGAGGGTGCAGGGGTTGATTTTACAGCTTTGCAAGGAACGAATACCAGGGAGATTCGGTTTTGATCCTGTGGAAGAAATCCAGGTGATAACCCCTATGCATAAAGGACAGGTAGGCGCTACCACCCTGAATGAGAAATTACAGGAGGTGTTGAATCCCGGAACCAGGCTTATTCAACGGGGAGCAACAACATACAGGCTAAACGACAAGGTGATGCAAATAAAGAACAACTACGATAAGGAAGTGTTCAATGGGGACATCGGACGTATTCTTGCCATCGACCCCGAAATGCAAGAACTCGTAATCGACTTTGATGGGCGCCAGGTTTACTATGATTTTTCAGATCTCGATGAACTTACCCTGGCTTACGCCATTAGCGTCCATAAATCTCAGGGAAGCGAATATCCGGCAGTTGTGATACCTATTGTAACCCAGCATTTTGTGCTGCTTCAGAGGAATTTATTGTACACAGCGGTAACAAGAGCCAAAAAACTGGCCGTACTTGTGGGCAGTAAAAGGGCTCTCGCAATTGCCATAAACAACAACAGAACTCAGAAAAGGTATTCCTTGTTAAGCAGGAGAATCTCTGAAACCTTTGAAGAAAAGGAGGCAAGCCTTGATTTACACGTTGACACTTAATCCGGCCCTGGATAGGACCTTGGTTGTAAAAAAGTTAGTAGAAGAGGATACCGTGCGAATTATCTTGGAAACCAAATACGCAGGAGGAAAAGGTATAGATGTCTCCAGGGTAATTCATGAACTGAAAGGTCAGAGCATTGCTCTTGGTCTGGTAGGAGG
>QMLL01000149.1 GCA_003646715.1 Deltaproteobacteria bacterium | reverse complement strand
TGCTGGTTGAAAAAGTGTTCGTAGCTTATCCGCATTATCGCTATCCACGAGAGCGATCACAACATCTCCCGGGTTTAATAAGTCGTTGCCGTGCGGTAGCTTTTGGGAATGGTCCTGGCGAATAGAGATCAGTAAGGAATTGGGTGGCCATTTTATATCTTTTATTAATTTACCCGCTACCTGACTTTCCGGGGAAACTTTCAGTTCAATACATTCCATTCCGGTAAGATGCCCCAGCCTCCATCTTTCGGCTCTCCGTTGAACTTCCTGACGTCTCAGAATGGCTCGCTGATAACTGTGGATTATGTCGTTTCGTGCAATGATTCCAACGATTCGCTTTGGATTTTTCCTGTCCACCACAGGTAGCCTACCAACATCCCGGGTGCCCATCTTTCTTAGTGCAACCCATACGGGTTCGTCAGGGTAGGTAACGATAACTGAGCGCGTGGCGATATCTGCGACTTTTTTATTTTCAAGATTCCCTTTTTGCATTTCTTTTTCGAGGTCCTGGATGCTGACTATCCCCCATAGTTCTCCTTTTTCGTCTACAACCGGGAATCCGTGGTGGTGGTACGTTATGAAGACTCTTTGTAGTTCGGCCAAGTTAAGATCCTTGCTGACGGTTTTTACATCCGTGGCCATTGCCTCGCCAACCAGCACCCCTTGCATGACGTTGAGATCGTGTCCTCTTTCGAGGTTGATTCCGAATTTGTCGAGAGCCTGTGAATATACTGAATGACGGTGCCAGTGTTCCGATAGCAGGGTACTAATAACCACGGAGAACATCAGAGGAAGTATGATCCTGTAATCCTGTGTCATTTCGAACAGCAATAGTACCGCGGTAATCGGAGCCCTGACTGCACCGGCAAGTACAGCTGCCATGCCTACCAATATATAAGCCTGTGGGGTGGCAGTAAGTGTTGGGAAAAGGGCATGAATTATGACTCCAAATCCGCCGCCCAGCATTGCTCCCAGGAAAAGGGCAGGAGCAAACATTCCCCCCTGTCCACCACTACCCAGGGTGACTGAAGTGGCAAACATTTTTGTTGCAACCAGCAAGAAGAGGGACCAGGCGAGGAGGTGGTGAGACTTTAGTATCGTTTCAATAGCATGATAACCTACTCCGAATATTTCTGGTGTAAAAAAACCAGTCAATCCAACTATTAGACCCCCAAGTGCAGGTTTCAAGATGCTTTTAATCTTGAGATTTGCAAAGAATTCTCCGAACCATTTTATTGACCTGATGTAAAGAACGCTTACGAATCCGGCAAGAACACCGAAGGCCAGGTAGAATGTCAATTCCCAGTAGCTTACCAAGCTGTAGGGAGGAACCATAAAAGCCGGTTGGGGTCCCGCCAGAACATGAGTAAGGAGTGCTGAGACCACGGCTGCGACAATAATTGTGCCCACTGCGGCTCCGGTCACTTCACCAAGTATGATTTCCAAAGCGAAGAAGACACCAGCAATGGGAGCGTTAAATGCTGCACCTATACCCGCTGCGGCACCGGATGCAACCAATCCCCTGATTCGTTCGTCTGAGAGTTTTAGGCCCTGTCCTATGGTTGTTCCCACTGCGGCACCGATCTGGACACTGGGATCTTCAGGACCTGCGGATCCGCCGGTTCCAATGGTAAGAACAGATCCTATCACCCGGCAAACCAATTCTCTGGCCGGAAGCCTTCCACCTCTCAATGCCACGGCTTCCATTATTCCGGCTACACCGTGAGGATGATCATGGCTGTAGGCAAAGTGAGCGATTACTCCAACAAGTAGTCCACCGATTACTGGTAGAATTACCACGTAAAAAGGACCAAGAAAATGTAAAACTTTTTTTCCATCTTCGAAAAAAAGTATGCCCAGTTCGCGAATTCCTTCGTGGAACAGGTATTCTCCGCATCCGGTCAGAAGTCCTACCAGTACGGCGAGGGTCAGCATCAAGCTGACCTCGGATGGTTGAATACGGTTTATCCACTCTATAATCCGTTCTCTGCTCATGGTACCATTCAGCAATAACAACCGGGGAACTCTAATAACAAGTTCCCGCGCTCCACAGGCCCTTTCTGGTAAGGACTGAATTATTCAAATTTGCCGGGATTCCGATTACAATTATGTGATTATTAAGGGAAAAGGCTTATTAGGTCAATGGCTATTTTGTTTGGTGTGAAAATACAGAGGAATTTTGGGTAGAAATCTGACCCGAGTGTTTGTTTTCTTGGAGCATAATTATCGTTCGTATTCTTGTGAACTTAAACCTTGAGAATAGGCCAGGAAGACTGCGGGAAGGTTGCGATGGGTTTCTTTGCCCTTACCAGCTATTTAAAAAACTCTTGTAGATAAAAGCTGAATGGCATAACATTTGGAAACAGTCCTGTACGATTACAATCACTTTAAATAATTTGAATAAAAATGAAAATGCTTTGTGTCTAGGAGTATGAAAATGGATGGTGGGGTTGTGACAATATTGACTGATTTTGGGGTGGACGATCCCTACGTTGGGATAATGAAAGGGGTTATGCTGAACATCAATCCGACTATTCGACTAATCGACCTGACTCATCATATACCCCCACAAAATGTTAGAGCCGGTGCTTTCATAATGGCCGCAGCTTATTCTTTTTTCCCTGAAAAAACCGTTCATCTGGCAATTGTAGATCCAGGGGTGGGTACGGAAAGAAGGCTCATTGCCGCCCGTTCTAAGAAATACTTTTTTGTTGGTCCTGATAACGGAATTTTCAGTCTTGTCTGGAACCATGAAAAGCCAGAAGAAATCGTTTCTCTGGATAATCCCGAATACTGGTTGGAAAACATAAGCAGTACGTTTCACGGACGTGATATCATGGCCCCGGTAGCAGCATATATAAGTAAAGGGGTGGAACTATCCAAGTTTGGTGAGAGTTATGCCCCTGTGGGGAAATTACCATGGTCTCCCGTCATCATTGAACATGGGAAAATACGTGGTGAAATAATTTATATTGATCGCTTCGGTAACCTGGTAACCAGTATAAGGGTGCAGGATATACCTGAGGATAATTTTCCGGATAAGGTGGTAATAAGAATAGGTAAGTGGATAATTAGGGGTATATCAAGAACGTATGGTGATGCATCTCCGGGTTCCTTAATAGCACTTATAGGAAGCTACGGGTATCTTGAAATCGCTGTCACTGGAGGAAGCGCCCAGGAGAAAACTGGATTGAGCTGGGATGAGCCCGTAGAAGTATCCCTGTTATAGTTTTTAAATAACTTTCTTGATTCGCAATTGTTCTATTTCTTCGGGGGAAAAACCTAAATCTGAAAGAATTTCATCTGTGTGTTCTCCCAGTTCTGGAGCATGTGTTAGGATGTTTCCCGGTGTTTCGGAGAACTTGCAGGGTATTCCGAGTTGCAGATACTTGCCCCACTGATGGTGCTCCATTTCAACAATCATACCCCGTTCTCTGGACATCTTACTGTTTGATGCTTCTTCCAGATTTAACACCGGTTCACAGCAGCAATCCACGTCTTTTAAGAATTCGACCCATTCTGCTCGGGTTCTTGTTCTAAAAATCCGGGAAAGTTCTTGGATCAACTCTTTTTGATGATCACCGGGTTTAAAATATTCTGGAGTATCCAGATCGGGTCTATTCACGGCCTGGCAAAATGCTGACCAGAACTGGGGCTCAAGGGCGCCGAGTGCCATAAACTTCCCGTCTTTGGTTTCGTAGACATTATAGCAAGCGAAGCCACCGTTTAACATACCGTCACCGGGGGCTGGAATGGTGCCATCGGCTATCCAGTTACCAAACCTTAAACAATTCCACACCATGGCACCATCAGTCATGCTGATATCAATAAACTGTCCTTTGCCGGTTTTTTCTCGAGCTATGATTGCAGCAAGTATTGCAAATGCTGCGAGCAATCCGCCGCCTCCCATGTCTCCTATCTGTACACCGGGAACCGTGGGTTTGCCGTCTATCCCGTTGTAACTGAGCAATCCGTTCAGGGCTAGGAAATTAATGTCGTGCCCTGCTTTTTTCGAAATGGGACCGGTGGCTCCATAGCCTGAAATAGCACAATATACGATTTTTGGATTAAGCTCGGACAGGTTTTCATATCCAAGGTTGAGTTTGTCCATGACCCCTGGCCTGAACCCTTCTAGAATAACATCGGATAATTTCGCAAGACCGCGAAAGATTTCTTTTCCCGTTTCGGATTTGAGATTCAGAGTTAGTGATTTTTTGTTTCGGTTCAACACTACGTGCATGCCGCTGTTGTTGCCCAGCTTGGGATCCCACCACCTGATATAGTCACCAACGCCGGGGGCTTCTATCTTTATGACTTCTGCTCCCATGTCTGCAAGCAACATGGAACAGAAGGGGCCAGGGAGTAATCGCGACAGGTCCAGTACTTTTATTCCTTCGAGTGGGGCAGACACCAGAAATCTCCTCCTTGGGGTTGAAGGTTGTGTAGATTAAGTAAAAACCGGGAATTACTTATATCAGATTCTTTGTTTTTACAAGGTTCTTTGTAAGAGTAAATGGATTATTTCAGGCTGGAAAATAAAAAAAGCCGGGCTATTTCCCCGGCTTTCGAGGTCTCACCGAATCGATTAATGTTTTACCTCGATCCTCTTTGCCCTGCTCTCTTCGGTCTTTGGAAGTACCAGTTTCAGTACACCGTTCTTGTAGGTTGCATCAACTGCATCTGCGTTGACTTCCACTGGCAGCCTGATGCTTCGGCTGAATGCACCGTATCTTCTCTCGATCCTGTGGAAATCTTCGCCTTCTTCTTTTCTTTCAAGTTTTTTCTCACCCTTGATCGTCAGGATATTGTTGGTGAGCGTTACTTCGATGTCTTTCGGATCAATGCCTGGTACTTCCATCTGTACTATGATTTCTTTGTCGGTCTCAGACATGTCGAGAGCAGGAACCCATTCTCTTTCTTCCTCCCTGAACAGGGATGGCAAACGGAATTCCTCGAAGAAACTGTCAAGAAGGCTTCGGTATGGTCTGGATATCAGGCTTCTTTCTCTTTCCCATGGTACCAGATCTAACATACCTATCACCTCCTCCTAACTTTTATGGTTTATTTGCTTTTTCCAATCAAAAATTAAACACCATTTTTTCGGTGTCAATACCTCGAAAATAATTTTTTTATTCCGATCTTGGCTGAAAAAAATCCTGAGCTTATGAAGCGACGTAGGGAATGTCATAAAAATTTGAATAAATTAGCCTCACGCGGGTATTTTATAAGTGTTGTGTGATAATTCAACAATTCTGGAGTTTATCCCTATGAATCCTGCGTCTGTTCTTGTTGTTGAT
>QMLL01000148.1 GCA_003646715.1 Deltaproteobacteria bacterium | reverse complement strand
TTTGCGTGATCTGGAAAAAGAAGCTCTGGAAGAGACAAGAAGTAAGTTAACCATGATGCGAGATAAGAAGGTGAAGGAACTTGAAACAACGTTCGCGGATGATTATTTCAGCACTTACCTTGCCGGAGAGGGACAAAGTTCTATTGCCGGCGTAACAGAGAGCAAAACCAGCAGTTTTGTTTCGGTTTCGGTAGAAGAAGGCAAAGATTCAGAAGTAATTGCGGAGATTCCGCTTGATGAAAATTTTTCTGATATTATTGGTAAATTGTCATCCAAAGCATCCAAAAGGATAGAAGAAATAAAAGCAGGGCTTAAGAGACAGTGGGAGTTGCTTCAGGAGAGTAAGGATCTCACCAATATCAAGAAAATTCGCGTGTGGGATAATTATGTTCATGCGGCTCACCTGGAGCCCAAAGACACTGCGAACTTTTCCTATCAGGCGCTCAAGTTGATGCCCGAAGCAGATGCATTTCTTGCAGATCACCTTGAGGCACATGCTCTGATGAACGAACCCCAGGACAGTCGAATTCCTCCCAATCTAGAGCCGCTGGTAGAAGAAATTTGCGCTATACGACATTCACTGGAAGAAATACGAAACACGTATCACAATGCCGAGAATGTTGAAAGGGAGATTATTGAGCTGTTCCGCAAGAGCGAGGGTTTGCTGGATGCAATGGGTAAAGCAAGTGAACTGGTCAAAGCATTCATGTCAAGACAGGATTGGAGAGAGCGTGATATTTTCGAAATGATCCTGGAATTTTTGAATGATATGCCAGAAATATATAGTGGATTGATGGATGAACTGGCTCTGCTGGAGAACATGAGACATGAAGACCATCTGGAGTACGAAAAGATCATTACGGGAATGATTAGTGAAGCTCGTGCGAATCTTGAGAGAGTGGCAGCCGCCAGAAGATATCTCCAGAAAAATGCTTCTGGCAGTAAAGCTATTGACGCTTCAAGCTATGAATTAATGGTCAATGCCATGGCTCTTGCGCTCGGTATTCCCGAAGATAGGAGAAAACAGGTTGTAGCTGATGTGCTCGATGAAAATCCTGTAGTAGCCTGGAAAACTTTATATGAAGAGGGTGTAAAGCTGGCTTCAGAGGAGGGAAGGGAGATCGGGCTGAAGAATTTTGAGAGAGCTTCGCTTTTCTTACTCCCCGAACTAAAACCCGGAGATCTAGGGCACGCAAGATTTTGCAGATCCCTAATTGAAAACACGGAATCCTATAACAAGATACTGGCTGGTATTTATGCTTCGAAAGACACTCAAATCAATTTTCTTAACCAGCAGGTGGAGAAATTCAACAGGTTGCCGGAAAATGCGGAGTTACCTGTCAATTACACGAATGACGAAATCAAATGGTGGCTCAGGATATTTTATCTGCGCCCGGATGTGGTGGAGGCAATCTACAACAGGGAAAAGAGGAAAGATATTTATGCGGTGATTTCCGGGTTAGGTCCCAGAGCATACTTGCCCAGAGTGCTTCACGAAGTGCAGAGTATTTTCGGATACATAACGCCTGAAGCATTTTCAAATATTGTATCGTCTCTGGGGCTGGATCCAACTGACGTTATCAAGGTAATTACCTCTTACAGGGAATTTAGCGCCGATCCCAGTGGAGATATCATTATTTACATATGCAAGGGTACCGCCTGTTTTTTAAGGGGGCAGCCTCACATTTCACGGACTCTTTCTGCGGTGATTGGAGCTGACAGGGGACAGGTGGCGGATTGTGGTATTCAGTATATAGAGATGGATTGTTTTGGTGTTTGCCACATGGCTCCTGTTGTCAAAGCAGGAGATACTTTTATTCCGTCTGTGGATCCGGATTCTATTCCACGGCTGGTTGAGCAGCTTCTCAAAGGAGTTTCTTATGAGAACCGGGTTAGTTTTCTCAATAGAATCAAGAGAGTTTTAACTCGTGGTCACAAGAGAATTTTAAAGAAGAAACTTACAATAACCGGTGCCATTAACCTCGGGAATGAAAAAGAGCTAATAGGGTGTGGTGTTGCCATTGATGCAAATGGAAATTTAACCCTTGCGCAAAATGGAGATGGTCGAGAACTCGGGAAACTTGTGTCGCGGAGTGTTTCTTTTGAATATGTGACAGCTTCTGGTGCCAGATCCATCGGTAGCCTGATAATGGATGAGGCAAACCAGGTTACCGCCGTTGTCAATTTCCCGAACATTGCCCTTGAAGAGGCAGTTAAGCATACAATGAAACCGCTGGTGGTTATCCGAGATCACGTGGTGGCTGTGCGCATGGAGAACGAGGTCTACGAACTGGGAGAGATCAATTCAAACACGATTGTCGTGGAAATCAGAGATGGCGACAACGGGTCTATAACGTTTGATGGCCCTAATGCCAGGGCTGTGCTTGAGGAAGAGCGAGGAATTCCTACGCGTCGCCATGAGAAGGAAGATCCTGAATTTATTAAAAAACAAGATAGGATCCTGCTGGGTTTTGCTGCTGGTGTGGATCCGGATAACATTGATTCCTATATTGAACATGGCGGGTACCAGGCGCTCAAAACTATCTTGGGGTTGAACGGCGGTAAGCGATGGACTTCCGAAGAGATCATAACCCAGATAAAAGAATCGAACTTGCGTGGAAGAGGAGGAGCAGGGTTTCCTACGGGTAGAAAATGGGAAGGACTTTATCGTGCTGTGGTAACGATAGACTCGAAGGACGAGAACAAAGATTCGATAAAACTAATTGTGGCAAACGGCGACGAGGGAGACCCCGGAGCGTTCATGGACCGTACCTTGATCCAGGAAAAGCCGCACTTGCTTATCGAAGGAATGATAATAGCCGCTCTTGCAATAAATGCTAGATACGGTGTCATTTACGTGCGTAAAGAATATGAAGATGCGGTAAGGCGAATTGAAAACGCTCTGTTCCAGGCAAGGAGGCGTGGTTTTCTGGGTAAAAATATCTGTGGAATCGAAGGACTGGATTTCGACCTTGAGATACGCCTTGGTGCTGGAGCATTTGTTGCCGGTGAAAAAAGGGCCATTATGAGGGCTATTGAGGGTAAACCGGCAGAGCCAACCTTGAAGGCAATCTCGAATTCAAGAAGAGGGCTCTGGGGCAAACCAACCCTTCTCAATAACGTAGAAACATTTGCCAACGTTCCTCTAATTATACAGCGTGGTGGCAGGTGGTTTAAAAGACAGGGATACAAAAACAGTGGCGGAACGAAAATTTTCTCCGTTGCCGGTATTGTTAAACAGACAGGACTGGTGGAGGTACGCTTTGGCCGTACGCTAAAAGACATAATAAACATTTGCGGCGGTATAAAGGAAGAGAAGAAACTGGCCGGTGTCCAGATAGGAGGACCTTCAGGAGCAATACTCTCCCTTACGGGAATTCGTGAGTACCTGCTGCATACACCTCTTGACTTCGACATCTTTAACCAGGTTGGTGCTATGCTGGGATCCGGAGGCCTGGTTTTTATAGGTGAAGATGATAACGTGGTAAGACTGGCAAGGCATTTTACTGATTGGCTGGAAGAGGAATCGTGCGGTCAATGCCCGTCATGTCTTGGAGGCACAGCCTCTCTGGGGCGAACCCTGGATACCATTTTAAATGGTGAGGGGCTCAGCCTGCATATCCATGCTCTCTGGGCAAAGGGAGATGCCGTGAAGGCTGGAAGTCAGTGCGGCCTGGGGAAAACGGCTGCCAACCCTGTAACCAGTGCGCTGAGATTCTTCCCCCAATCATTTTTGCACTACCTGTTGATGAACCCAAAGCTGAACAGGCTGGAATTGTTCCGGTGCCTGGAGGCACTGAGGTTGCTGACCAGGGAAAATGTGGAAATAATAAGCAAGAGGAAAAGAGTTGTGGTGGGGCACATCTTTACCCTTCGCAAGGGTATGGTTGCGACTTTTTACCAGCTTCTCAAAAACATTGACCAGTATAAGTCTCCTCAGGATCAGCAAGCGTGGAAGTTTTTGCAATTGCTTGGCATAGAAGAACACGAAGTTGGGAAGTGGGACATCACAGGGAATTTTAGCCTGGAAGAGCTTGCCAGGCACGAAGAAGTCATGAAAGATCTGGGTTATGACATGTTGCGACCTGCTATTTGAGTTGATCCGGGTATTCGGAGGATAATGGAAGGGTCATGTTCGACATAAAATAGCTACGCATTGTGGGTCTGAAGTGGATTAATCAGGGTTTCTTTAAACTTTAGAATTGATATAAAAGGGATTTCAATTATATTAAGTATAAAACTCGCTTTTAACGGACCAAAGTGAGGAGTTCACGCTTAGTTTGTACTTTAGTTGTATTCATCATTTTCTCTTTGGTTTCATCTTTTGATGCCCCGATTATCGGGATGATAGATTAGGAAGAACTTTTCCAGGTTTTTGTTTCTCTAGTGTATATTATAAATAACAACTAAAGCGAGAGGTACCATGGACCTTAAATTGCTAAACATTGGGTTTGGGAATTCGGTTGTCGCTAACAGGATAATAGCTATTGTATCCCCCTCATCTGCTCCAATGAAACGTTTGAAAGAAGATGCCAGACAGGCAAACAAGCTTATCGATGCCACTATGGGTCGGAAGACCAGGGCCATAATCATTACTGACAGTAACCACGTGATTCTCTCGGGTCTCCAGGCTGAAACTATTGCACAGAGGTTTTCCACTGATGGCGCAACAAAGGAAGCGAGCGGCAAGTAGATTCTGTGAGTAGAAAGTTCGAGACATGGATCATCCTATGCTCTTTGTGATATCGGCTCCATCCGGGACTGGTAAGACTACCATAAGACGGGAGATAGAAAGACGTTGCCCTAGTATCCGGTATTCGGTTTCCTGTACTACCAGAAAGCCCAGAACGGGTGAGAAAGACGGTGTAGACTATTTTTTCATAAGCAGGGAAGAATTCGAATCTAGAATAGCTGGGGGAAATTTTCTGGAGTGGGCCAGCGTATTCGGCAATTACTACGGCACAGATAGATCCTATGTAGAGAAGCTACTAGGCGAAGGTTACGATGTTATACTGGATATTGATGTCAAGGGGGCAACGCAGGTTAGAGCTCGAAAGCGTGATGTCGTAACCATCTTCATTCTTCCTCCATCCATGAATGTACTGAAAGATCGCCTTGCCGGAAGAGGGACGGAATCTGAAGAAGCTCTAAACAGGAGACTTGAGGAAGCGAAAAGAGAAATTTTGCTGGCTCCGTGGTACGATTATGTAGTGGTAAATGATGTCCTGGAAGAAGCAGTGGAAAATATACTGTCAATAATTCGGGCAACAAAATGCAGGAGAGAAAATTCCCGTGATGT
>QMLL01000147.1 GCA_003646715.1 Deltaproteobacteria bacterium | reverse complement strand
CTATGGGTTGACTTTTCAATCCATAGTGAATATAAGACCTAGAAAAGGAGGGAATGAAGTCTCCCTTAAACCGTCCGACTCATTCGGGCTGATGACTTCTACCTTGATGCGGGTGGGAGTCGAAAGACACCTGATTCCTACCCCACTTGGGCAACCGGGTGGGGCACGTGGTAAGAAAAATCAAGAAGCCTCGCACCGGAAAAACCCGTGCGAGGCTTTTTAATTTGAGAGGGGGAAAAGCAATGCTCAACGAGTACAAGCAAGTGCGCGAAGATCTTCTTGCTGTAATAGACCGAATGAATGAACGGGCCATTGCCAGGGAAGAAGAAAAAATACAGGAAAATCTGAAACACCTTAAACAGAAAGTAATTGAAAACGCTTTTTATCTAGTGGTTCTGGGGCAATTTAAAAGAGGTAAAAGTACATTTATTAACAGCCTTCTAGGGGAAAAGCTTTTGCCAACTTCCGTAGTACCATTAACATCTATAATTACTCTTCTCAAATACGGTGAAAGTGAAAAAATTTCCGTTGTATTTGAAAATGGGAACCGCACCGTAATTTCGCGGGACGAATTAGTTGACTATGTTACAGAAAAAGGCAATCCGGGTAATGAGAAAGAGGTAGCACAGGTAATAATAGAATATCCATCAGATTACCTAAAAGAAGGGGTACACATCATCGATACTCCCGGAGTGGGTTCTATATTCGAAAATAATACGGAAATGACGTACAATTTCCTCCCAAAAGTGGACGCAGCACTGTTCCTTCTCGCCGTTGATCCTCCCATCAGCCAATCAGAGCTTGACTTCCTGAAAGACGTAAAACAGTACGTGCACAAGATCTTTTTCATACAGAATAAGATCGACTACATGGACGAAGAAGAGAGACAGGAATCAATGCTCTTTTCCAAGAAAGTTCTAGAAGAAGCCCTTGGAAAAGATGAAATCAAGATATTTCCACTATCCGCAAAGTGGGCACTTGAAGGAAAGGTAACCGGTGATGAGCAAAAACTGCGAGAAAGTTGTTTGCCAGAATTTGATAAAACTCTGAGCAGTTTCCTGATGAAGGAAAAAGCGCAGGTGTTTCTTAATTCGGTAATTCAGAGTGCTCGCAAGCTTTTGACCGATGAAGAATTTGCCGTAAAGTTAAAACTCAAAGCTATTGCCACGCCCCTCAAAGATCTGGAAGAAAAAATTAAACTCTTCGAGGAACAACTTGAAAACATCCAGCAGGAAAAACATGACAACAGCTATCTTTTCGAAGCTGAAATAAAGCGCCTGATGGATCAGCTCGATCGTGAAATCGAAAGGATGCAGCAGAAACACCTTCCGAAGCTTTTGGAAGAGCTCAAGCAGACGGGAGAAGAGAAAAAAGATCTTAGCGCCACTGAATATGTCAAAGTAATGGAAGAAAAGTTACAACGAGGTATCGTTGATACCTTTGACCGCTGGGTATCGGAACAGGAAGAGCGATTGAATGAAGAATATTCCAGGATATCGAGAAGATTCTCCGACCGGACAAATAAAATCATAGAGAGCTTAATGGAGGCATCGGCAAAACTGTTCGATATTCAACTCGAAAGAGTTGAAACGGACGAAGCAATTAGCGCTGAGAGGCGTTTTTATTACTTGCTGGGAGATCCTCCGAAGTTTTTTGACCTTGAAGGAGCACTGGATTTTTTTTCAAGGGCAGTTTTGCCCAGGGGATATTCGCAAACCAAGGTATTGAAAAAAATAATCAAAAAACTGCCCGACAGGATAGATGCTAATTGCGGTCGCGTACGGGCAGACTTTATGAGACGCATTAGAGAAAGCTTCCTCAACTTTAGGTGGAACCTGAACATGAAAATCGATGCCACGGCAGATAGCATAAAGGAAGCCCTGGAGAAAGCCGTGGAAATGAAAAAAGCCAGCTCAGCAGAAGTAGAAAGGTTAAAGAAAGAACTTGAGCAAGAATTAAGAGGTATTGAGGAGCTGAAAAACGATCTCAATAGAATAAAAAGCTCCATGGAAAACTAAATTGACCCAGCTAATTGTATATAAAGCCCTGGAAGGCATCCTACTATGCACTGATAGTGCGGCAGTGACCTTCGATGAAAATCATGTTTCCACCACCCTGGAAGTTCAAAAACTTTTTGAGATTTCACCCAACATTATCATTGCTACGGCAGGTGTTGGTTACGGAATTGCCATATGCAGCGCTTTCCAAAACTACGTCCGGAGTAAAGGCCTCTGGCACTATGAAGATATTTCCCACGTTGCACTTCCTTTTTTCCGATCAGAACTTCACAGGTTCCAACAGGAAAGCAATTTTACTCCAGCATCCCCTGACGTATCTAAACTTTACTTTGTCATAGCCGGTTATCTGCCTAGTTCAGATGGTCCAAAGTTTAAATTTTGCACCATTGCCAGCGACTCCCTGGATACGCCTCTCAATTTCATAAAAACATCCCATTTTGTTGTAATACCGAGAAAACTGGCACTGGAATATCGCTTAAACCGGCTACCCGCCAATACACAAATCACCGAAGTGGAAAAGACATGCGAAGCTTATCTCAAACAACTTGTAGAAAAATTAGATGATGTAGCTCTTCCTCTACATTTTGCAATACTCACTGAAAAAGGTATTCACTGGCGACTCATTGAATAGCATGAAACATCCATTGCAACCATTGAGCTCAGGTGTATCCGCTGAGTTTCTACTTTGGATTCCTGCACAGGCAGGAATCCAGCGTTATTGGCTGTGGTCATATTTTTTCTCCTGAGTTTTATCTCTTGTTGTCCCAATTATCGGGATGATAGCTGGAGGCACTAGAAAACATTTTAAAATCTACCGGTTAGCCAGTTTGCCTATCAAATTAATATAGAATTTCACGGTGTGTTCTTGACCCTTTGTGGTTAGACAGTTATATTAAAAACCAATAATAGTGAAATATTGCATAAAATGTATATATCCAATACTCACATCAACAAACTCTGGGTTTAGAGCTTATTTTAGGATCAGGCCTTACCACCAAGAAAGTTTTGCCTATTAAATTCCAGACAGAGGGGAGGGATAAAGATACATCTCATTGTAGTATTTGGAGTTCCATATTATTGACCAACAGAGAGAAAAATTAGGGAGGAGGAGCACATGAAAATTGAGATAGAAAAGATCTGGTTGAATTGATCCCTGACAATGATGAAGAAGCAAAAAGTCTGGAAAGACTGTGGAGAGTAGTTGTGGATTGTGCAAAATTTAACAAAAAGCTCGTTGCTGTGGGCGAGTACATCCCGGGTACCAGTGACAGAGCCAGATTTCACATAGAAGATTAGAGAGGTTAAAGGACATAAAATGAATGAAAGAACCGGAATAGTGACCATGGGTGGCAATCCGGTCACACTTGTTGGTAATGAGGTTAAGGTAGGAGATGCTGCCCCTGACTTTGAAGTGGTGGACGCCTCACTAAATACAGTCAAATCCTCGTCTTTTTCCACGGGTTATGGAGGGCGTAGATATGTCTGCTTATTTTGAATCTATAAGTCTGAAAGGTTTCGCCCAGTGGATGAAGGTACAGGCTGAGGAAGAGCTTCTGCATGCAATGCGGAAATCCCGGAACCACAGAAAGATGTGAAGAGCATTTTCCGGGAACTGGCAAAAAAACATGCTTCTAAAATAGAAGCTGGATCTTCTGAACTGGAAGCCTTAGACATGGGTATTGAATTCGAGTCTGCAGCCATCAAATATTACGAGGATCATCTCAAAAGAGCAGAAAAACCCCTGGAGTGTAAATTTGTCGAACACCTGGTGGAAGAAGAAAGAGAACACCGTAAAATTCTGGAAAACCTCAAATATTACTACACCGATCCGGAAGGATGGCTAATGGAAAAGGGCCGGGCCGGATTGGATGGTGCATAAAAATAGCGATAATCAACAAGAAGGAGGACAAACAATGAATACGTGGAAATGTTCAAAATGCGGTTATACTGTCGAGGCTGAAGCTCCTCCAGAGCAATGCCCTTCATGTAACGAGAAGTGTGAATTTTTAAATGTTACCTGCTATATCCCGGAGTGCGGGGATACAGGTAGTGACCCAAGGTTGAGTTAGCAGATTTATCGAGGTAGAGGTAAAAAATCATGCTAGAAATTGTCGACTTGAAAGTTGAAGTTGAAGGTAAAATTATTCTGGAGCATATCGATCTCAAGGTACCGCAAGGTAAAACCTACATACTATTTGGCCCCAATGGTTCCGGTAAGACGTCCTTACTGAGAACAATTATGGGATTCTCCGGCTATCATGTTGTTAAAGGAAAGATATATTTCAAAGGGAAAGATATAACTAACTTGCCCATCCACGAACGTGCCAAGATGGGAATCGGCATGTCCTTCCAGCATCCTCCTGCCATTGATGGTGTGAAGGTAAAAGACATCCTAAAGATTTGCGGGGCAAAAAAAGATGAAGAAATTCCCGAACTGGCCAGGAAAGTCAACTTTGAACATTTTCTCGACAGGGACATAAACGTTGGCTTTTCAGGAGGAGAAATCAAGAGATCGGAAATCCTTCAGTTAATGGCTCAGCAACCGGATTTACTTCTCATTGACGAACCAGAATCGGGAGTGGACCTGGAGAATATCCAACTAATCGGTAAAGTTCTGAATTTCCTTTTGAAAGGTATAAACGGAAACGGGAAAAAATACTGTCTTCGAGAAGAAAGAGAAGCCAGGAGACGATCCGGTCTTATTATTACTCATACCGGTTACATTCTTGACTACGTTGACGCAGACCTTGCTACTGTTCTGTTCAATGGTCGTATAGCCTGCAGTGGTAATCCACGAGAGTTACTCAAAGGAATATCCGAACACGGTTATGAGGAGTGTATAAAATGTATAAGGATGTAAATATACCAGATGTTGACGAGTTTAGACACGAAGGCGGCGAACACGAATACATCGAAGATCTCGAACAGCTACCGGAAGAAGATCGCCAGCAAATGATACTGGCAGGAATAAATGTCAGAGAAGAACAGCGTTCCGGAACATACATACAGGAAGACCATAGTGTTGTCCATTGCAAGGCCAAACAGGAAGGGCTCGAAGTTATGGATGTTAAGACGGCCCTTAAGATTCATGACTGGCTCGAAGATTACATGTGGAAAGGAGTTAATCCGAAAGCTGATGAATACACAAGAAAGGCTTACGAGAAACCTCATTACGGATATTTTATTCGTGCTCTGCCCGGAGTCAAAACCGTTTATCCTGTACAGGCATGTCTGTATCTCGAGACAGACAACCTGTCCCAGAATGTCCATAATATAATCATTGCGGAAGAGGG
>QMLL01000146.1 GCA_003646715.1 Deltaproteobacteria bacterium | reverse complement strand
TGTAAATGTGCCTTCGCTAATTAACAGGTCAAAGGTGCCAATTGCAAAGGAAGGAATTCCGTATATTTCGTTGGCGGCGTTTTGTACCTTTATTTTTGCCATTCTTCACTGGGTATCCCTCACACTGGTTTTTCTTGTGCTTACGTCGCTTGTAGTTAATTTTTTCAGGGATCCCGAGCGGATAATACCTTCTGGGACAAATCTGGTCGTCTCCCCCGCGGACGGAAAAGTCATAACGATTGAAAAGACACGTGAAGAGGTTTTTCTCCAGAGGCCGGTAATAAAAATCAGTATATTTATGACCATATTCAACGTGCACGTAAACCGTATCCCCTGTTCTGGCAAAGTCAAAGAAGTCAAGCACTGGCCTGGTAAGTTCTTATCCGCCAACAAGACAAGAGCATCTTTCGAAAATGAAAGAAGTGCGGTTTTGCTTGACATAGACGGTGAAAGACAGTTAGTAGTTGTTCAAGTGGCGGGACTTATTGCCAGGAGAATCGTCTGCTGGGCAAAGCCAGGCGATTATGTGACGAGGGGCGAAAGATACGGTATGATTCGATTTGGTTCACGCCTGGACGTTTATGTACCCCTAAATAGCAACCTCAAGGTAAAGCGCGGAGATAAGGTTCGCGCTGGGGAGAGTGTATTATGTCAGCTAATGTAAGACGTCGATATTCGGGCAAAAAGCATAGAAATAGGTCCGATGATGAGATAAGAAGGGGTATATATATCCTTCCAAACATCTTCACTACGGCCAATCTTTTTAGCGGGTTTTTTGGGTTGATAGCTGCGGTTCAGGGGAAATTCAATGTTGCTGCCATAGCAATCTTGATATCCTGCATGTTCGATATTCTGGATGGCAAAGTTGCCAGAATGACCAAGTCAAGTAGCAGGTTTGGAGTCGAATACGATTCGCTTGCTGACCTGGTGGCATTTGGCGTCACCCCTGCAATACTCATGTACCTGTGGACTCTGCAGCCGTTCGGGCGACTTGGCTGGTCTGCTGCATTCTTTTTTGTGGCATGTGGAGCACTGAGGCTGGCACGATTTAACGTGCAAGTAAACTCGGTTCAAAAAAAATATTTCGTGGGATTACCGATTCCTGGAGCGGCCTGCATGGTCGCAACTACTGTGTTGATTTTCTACCATTTTGATATCACGCCACCGCTCAAATCTTTCGTGCTGCTCTTCACAACTTTCGGGTTAAGTTTCCTTATGATTAGTAATATCAAGTACAACAGTTTCAAGGATTCGGATCTGTTTCGGAGGAAGCCTTTCCAGTCCCTGCTTTTAACCGTATTTCTGTTTACAATAGTTGCTGCAAGGCCAACTGTTATGCTGTTTTCATTGATGCTCCTTTACACTCTGTCCGGGCCTGCTAGGTATGCTTTCGGGCTTCGGAAAAAAGTTCAGGCGAAATTACAGCCTACAGGAATTGAACCGTCTGCCAAGGAAGGAGATTCGATTACTCGCGTTGAATAAAGAACGATCCGGATGGTGTACTCATGGGAATGACTATAACAGAGAAAATTATTACCGCTCATACTGATCGAGAAAATGTTAAACCCGGCGAAATTGTAGAATGCAAAATTGATCTCGCACTGGCCAACGATATAACCGCTCCTCTGTCCATAGAAACCTTTGAAAAGTCGGGAGCCACAAGGGTTTTTGATCCTGCTAAAATAGCTCTTGTGCCGGATCACTTTGCGCCCAACAAAGACATTCATTCTGCAATTCAGTGCCAGATGATGCGAGAATTCGCTTATAAGCACAATCTGGAGCTTTACTTCGAGATTGGGCGAATGGGGATTGAGCATGCTCTTTTGCCTGAACAGGGCTTAGTGTTGCCCGGGGATGTGGTTATCGGGGCAGACAGCCACACGTGTACGTATGGAGCACTGGGCGCTTTTTCTACGGGAGTTGGTAGCACTGACCTTGCTGCCGCATGGATAACCGGGCGTATATGGTTCAAAGTTCCCGGAAGCTTGAAATTTGTTTACTCCGGTAAGTTGAAGCCGTGGGTTAGCGGTAAGGACCTGATCCTTTATACCATTGGGCAAATCGGGGTGGACGGAGCTCGATACTGTGCCATGGAGTTTACGGGAGAAACCGTTGAACAGCTCAGCATGGACGACAGGTTTACCATGGCGAATATGGCCATTGAGGCAGGGGCAAAGAACGGAATTTTTGTCCCTGATGAGATAACAGAGGAGTATGTAAAAGCAAGAGCCAGAAGAGATTACACGCTCTACGACAGTGATCGTGATGCGGAATACGAGGAGGTTTACGAGTTTGACGTGAGTGATCTGGAACCACAGGTAGCTCTGCCGCATTTACCGGAGAATGTAAATCCCGTTAGCGAAATTCCCGAAATCAGAATTGATCAGGTCGTCATTGGTTCCTGCACCAATGGCAGGCTCAGCGACCTGAGGGTTGCTGCTGAGGTGTTGAAGGGGAAAAAGGTTGATCGTCGCGTGAGGTGCATTATTATTCCGGCCACGCAAAACATTTATAAAGAGGCTCTTGAAGAGGGGCTGATAGAAACGTTTATTGATGCTCAGGCTATCGTCAGTACTCCCACTTGCGGTCCCTGCCTGGGTGGCCACATGGGTATACTTGCCCCCGGGGAAAGGGCTGTGGCGACAACAAACAGGAATTTCAAGGGCAGGATGGGACACCCTTCCAGCGAAGTTTACCTGGCAAGCCCGGCAGTAGCTGCGGCCTCTGCAATTTTGGGCAAAATTGGCAGCCCTGAAGAACTATAAATGCGAAGATAGGAATTGAGATATGAAGCTAAAAGGAAAGGTCTGGAAATTTGGCTCTGACGTTGATACGGATGCGATCATTCCGGCAAGGTATCTCACCACTACGAATCCCGATGAACTGGCGAAGCATTGCATGGAAGATGCCGATCCTGACTTCCCGAACAAGGTGAAACCCGGAGACATAATAGTTGCCGAAAAAAATTTCGGATGTGGTTCTTCGAGGGAGCATGCACCAATTGCCATCAAGGCCTCGGGAGTTTCCTGTGTTATTGCACATAGCTTTGCGAGAATTTTCTACAGAAATGCGTTTAACATGGGGTTGCCAATTCTGGAATGCCCCGACGCTGTATCTGTGACGGAAACAGGCGACGAACTTGAAGTTAACCTGGATACCGGAGAAATAATAAACCTGACAAAGAATAAAAGATTTAAAGCTATTCCGATACCTCCGTTTATGCAGGAACTTATTCAAGCTGGAGGACTCATTCCATATGTAATGAAAAATCTCGGGGGAGACAGTTGATATGAGTAAAACTTATAAAATTGCAGTTATACCTGGAGATGGTACCGGACCGGAAGTTGTTCGCGAAGGGATTAAAGTTCTGGAAGCGGTAAGCAAAAGTGACGGCTTTAAACTGGAATTTATTCATTATGATCTGGGTGGCGACAGGTATCTTAAAACAGGAGAAGTTCTTCCGGATAGTGTGCTTGACGAATTGAGAAAGGTTGATGCCATCTATCTGGGGGCAATCGGCCATCCTGATGTAAAACCGGGTATCCTGGAAAAGGGCTTATTGTTGAAACTTCGTTTTAGCCTCGACCAGTACATAAACCTGAGGCCTGTAATTTTGTATCCGGGAGTGAATACCCCGCTTAAAGACAAGGGGCCGGAAGACATAAACTTCGTTGTGATAAGAGAAAACAGTGAAGGTCTATACGCCGGGGCAGGTGGTGTGCTCCGAAAGGGAACTCCTGATGAGGTTGCAATTCAGGAATCGATAAATACCAGGAAGGGCGTGGAGAGATGTATCAGGTACGCCTTTGAATATTGTCGGAAACGAAATCAAAAGAAAAAACTGACCCTTTGCGGCAAGACCAACGTGCTTACCTATGCCTTTGATCTGTGGGAAAGAACCTTCTACGAGGTGGCCAGGGAATATCCTGATATTGAAACCGACTATGCCCACGTGGATGCTATATGTATGTGGATGGTCAAAAACCCCGAATGGTTTGATGTGATTGTTACGGATAACATGTTCGGTGATATTATCACCGACCTTGGTGCAATGATCCAGGGAGGCATGGGAATCGCCGCGGGTGGAAATATTAACCCTGAAGGAGTTTCCATGTTTGAACCCATTGGCGGGTCTGCTCCGAAATATACCGGCAAGAATATTATCAATCCGCTGGCCGCCATAGCTGCAGCCCAGATGATGCTGGACACCCTCGGAGAGGAAAAAGCCGCAAGCAAGATAGAAGAAGCAATAAAAAAAGTCGTTGCCAACGACGTGAAGGACCTGTCCGCGGGCAAAATGGGATATTCAACCAGTGAGGTTGGAGACCTGGTTGTAAAGTATTTGGGAAGTTAATGAAGCTTTCGCTAAATTAAAAAATATGTGGGGAGGGAGTTAAATGGCAGGTGGTTATAAAGTAGCGGTAGTAGGAGCTACCGGTGCTGTGGGTAACATGATGATTAAAGTCCTGGAAGAAAGGGACTTCCCTGTTGAAACTTTGACTCTTCTTGCATCTGAACGATCAAAAGGTAAAAAGCTAGTCTACAAGGGTCAGGAAATAGAAGTACAGGTACTGGCGGAGGATTCTTTTAAACCTATAGAGCTTGCACTTTTTTCTGCGGGAGCCTCGGTAAGTAAGAAATTTGCTCCGATCGCTGCAAAAGATAGCTGCGTGGTGGTTGACAATTCCAGCGCATTCAGGATGGATCCGGAGACACCTCTTGTGGTGCCGGAAGTCAATCCTGACGATGTGGAAAAGCACAAAGGGATTATTGCCAATCCCAACTGTTCGACAATTCAAATGGTTGTGGCACTTAAACCAATCTACGATAAAGCTGGTATCAAAAGGATTGTGGTGTCCACGTACCAGGCAGTGAGTGGTACCGGAAAACGCGCCATGGAAGAATTATCTGCCCAGATAAGGGCGATCATAAACTCAGAAGAAGTCAAAAACGACGTTTATCCCCACCAGATTGCATTTAACTGCTTGCCTCATATAGGCAGTTTTTTGCCAAACGGGTACACCGAAGAAGAAATGAAAATGGTTAACGAGACCAGGAAGATCCTTGGTGATCCGGATATCCAGGTAACTGCAACCACCGTTCGTGTGCCTGTTTATTATGGCCATTCTGAAGCCATAAACGTGGAGACAAAAACGAAGATCACTGTTGAAGAAGTGAGATCACTCCTCGAAAATGCTCCCGGGGTCAGGGTTGTCGATGATCCTTCAAACTTCGTATATCCTATGCCTCTTGACGCTGAAGGACAGGATGACACGCTCGTAGGTCGTCTTCGTGAAGACATTTCCATACCCAATGG
>QMLL01000145.1 GCA_003646715.1 Deltaproteobacteria bacterium | reverse complement strand
TTTTCAAGACGGAATTTCTGTCTTTTGTTGGTAATGTGTTTGATTTTGATCTTTTCCACGGGGATTACTTTTGCTGCGCTTCCTGATCTTTCCAGTCCGCTGGAACCTCGTTTTTACGAGGGGGCAGTGGACAAGATAATTGCTTTTATGAAGGAAAGGGACAAGGAAATTCAAGCATTGAAAGTTGAACTGCAGGAAATTATTTCAAAAACGACGAATGAGCAGGAAAAAAGGGTTCTGAGTGATGCTCTCGACTTTTTTCAGGCCTTGACAATTAAATATATGAAGTTGCAGTCACAGCTCAAGGCTCCCGTTGGCATAGTTTTCAAGGTTCCTTCCATCGGTTCGCCTCCCTATACTCTGGACACGTTTTGCGAGCTGTGTGATCTAATGGGAAAGATAAAGAAAGAACTGAGCGAAAATGAGCCAAAAATCAGGTTATACGAAAGTGATTTAAGCACCATAGAGGATGATCTGAAATCGTTACTTTCCGACTATATTGTTCTCAAGCGTGCAACACCACCCAAACCTGAAGCATATCTAAGGCTCGGGCAGATCTATAGCCAGCAAGTGAAATACGCCATTTATCAGCTTAAGCTGGTCCGAGCAAAGAAAATTGTCGACGAAGCAACCAAACTAAGGGCCAATTTAAGGGATTTGTTGAAAACGGTTTTCAATGGTCTGAAAATTACTAATGACGACATAGCAAAAGCTAAGGAAGCCTACCAGAAATTTTCCTCACAGATGAATAAGCAGTTAGAACTGCTTGGTAAACAGGCCGTTGCCCTTAACAAGAAAATCGTTCCCTATGAAGTGAAACTGAATAAGACGCTGGCAAAAATAAAAACAACCAAGAGAGGTGATTCGAACTTTCCCATCTTACAGGCGAGAAAAACTTATTACGAAGCTCTCATTGAAACCAGTCAGCTAAAACTGGAAAATGTTAATCAGCAAAAGTTTAGATGGAAATTGAAAAGTCTGAGAGCTCAGTTCCGCTATGACTGGATCTCAAGCTACGCGGAGACGAAAGGGTCTAAATCTGTCAAGGCATTTCTTAGAGAGTGGTATTCGATGCTTGATGACATCCGGAATCTTGAGGAGGCCCTGAAACAGCAACTTGTTGATATACGGTCTCGAGAGTTTGAGCTGATGAGGAAGCTCACGGCAATATCCGATAAGAGATCGTTATCCACAGACCCGGCACTCCTGAGAGCACTATCTGCAGCGCACAGTAAACTGAAAGAGGCTAACAATGCCATCGACGACCTGTTTGTCATGGTCTCCAAAAACCGGGAACTTGCCTCGAGTCTGGAAAGGAAAGTTAGCCTGGTTCTGGATTTAATAAGGAAAAGGGCAGGTCTGGCGGCGAATGTCGAAGCCTGGAGCAGGAGAAATCTGACGAAGACGTGGGAAGATATTAAGGCGGTGCTTTATTATCCGTTGTTAACTATTGGCGATTCAGCAATCACGTTAAGCAGTATACTAAAAGTTATCCTGCTTCTTACCATTGGTATTTATTTGCTGAGAAAAGGCCGGAAAAAACTTAATAATATACTTATCAAAAAAACCCAGCTTGCCCCCGGAACAATAGGTTCCGTTACAACTTTGATTTACTACTCTTTTCTGGTCCTTGTGGTGCTTATAGCTCTTTCCACAGCAGGTATCAATATGAACCAGCTGAGTATCATTCTGGGTGGTCTGGGAGTCGGAATAGGATTTGGACTCCAGACGATTGCCAATAATTTCATAAGCGGACTGATACTGCTGATTGATCGATCAATTAAAGTCGGGGATTTTGTGCAGCTCGAGGACGGGTTGATCGGAGAAGTGAAGAATGTTGCGATTAGATGTGCCGTGGTGAGAACCCATGATGGGGAAGACATCATTGTTCCCAACTCAGAGTTTGTATCCCAGCGAGTCCGCAACTGGACTTATGGCGACAACTGGAGAAGGATAAAGATACCCTTTGGTGTTTCCTATGATGCTGATCCGGATGAAGTGGCAAAAATTGCGATTGAAGCGGCGAGGGAAGTTCCGACTACGGTGGAAGATTACCGTCATCCGATTAGGGTAAGATTCGAAGGTTTCGGGGACAACAGTTTGAACTTCTTTCTGAAGGTGTGGTGCAGGATGACCGAACTGAGGGGGGATCACGGATACATGAGTGACTACTATTTTGTTCTGTTCAAGAAATTCAAGGAAGCTGGTATTGAGATTCCGTTTCCCCAGCGGGATATAAATATCAAGCACGTGTCCCCTGACATTTTGAAAGAGTTGTCCAAGTGAAGATAGCGGTAGCCGCAAAGGGTAAGGATTTAAATGCGCAGGTGTGCGAAAGATTTGGTAGTTGTCCCTACATTCTGATAATCGATACAGAAACCCTTGAATATGAAGTCCTGCCTGCAGGTAACCTGAGCCCACGGAGTTTTCCTGCTGAGGTATTGACGAACATTCTGCGAATGGGAGCCAGCACTGTGATCGCTGGTTTTATGTCTCCCAGACTTGTTGGGCCGCTAACGAGTAAAGGTATTGAGGTTGTAACCGGAGTTCGCGGAAGCGTGGCCGAGGTGGTTGATGCTTACAGGAAGAGAAAATTAGATACGCTAGCAGCTTCGGAGAGTGTGATAAATATTCGGGGCAAAACGGCAGAAGAGGTAAGGTGGGCGCTCAGAAAGACAGGGAGAGAATTTCTTTCAATTGTTCCTGTCCTTATTGGTGTTATCCTCTTGATTGGACTTTGCGAGGCGTTTATTAACAAGAAATTTCTTCTGTCAATCTTTTCTGGAAATCCCCTTGAAGACTCGATTATGGGAGCTTTCTGGGGCAGTATTCTTATCGGAAATCCGGTAAACAGCTACGTTATCGGTGATGTACTTCTCAAAAACGGGGTAAGTCTATATGCGGTAGCGGCTTTCCTTACTACCTGGGTGACTGTTGGGTTCGTGCAGCTTCCTGTTGAAATTGAGATTCTTGGCGCCCGTTTCGCAATCTCGAGACTGCTGGTTTCCGTGCTTGTTTTTATAATGGTGGCGTATTCAACTGCTTGGCTTATGCAGCTATTCTGATGACAAAGAGGTAATGATGGCGTGAAAGTCAGTGGAGACAAAAGTAAAAAAAGCTTGGTCAGATGGGCATTTGTGCTGTTATCCGTTTCACTTTATGGACTCGTGTATGTAACAGACCCGGACAAGGCATTTTTTGCACTGAAGACAAGTTTTAGGGTAATCTGCCAGATTACAATTCCTCTACTGATCGCTTTTACGCTCAAATTTTTTATAAATTTGTATATTTCACCCCGCCAGATGCAAAAGCTTCTGGCTGGAGGCTTGGGGATTAAAGGGGTTGTTTTTTCATCCCTTGCGGGCATTCTTTCCATGGGCCCCATATTTGCTTGGTATCCGCTTCTCAAAGATTTCAGAGAAAAAGGTGTGCATGATCTGTACCTGGCGAATTTTCTGACTACCCGGGCGGTTAAACCGTTTCTATTGCCGGTTATGATCTATTATTTTGGCTGGCTCTTCAGTATCGTCTTAAACATAATGATTCTTCTGTTTTCGCCTCTGGTGGCATTTCTAACGAGTCTTCTTTCTGAAAAGAAGTGACTCACGTTTCTATCATTTCATCAGCGTGATATCTCGATCGAAGAAGAGTGCGAACGTCCAATCAAACATGAGGCGAACCTTGTTCCTGATTCCTTTAAACCGAAACAAATATACTGTTCTCCATATAAACCACGCCACGCAACCTGTAAATCGCAAGAAGAGGATTTGCGTAACTGCGTTTTTGGAACCAAGGGATGCTAGCCTCCCCAATCTGATGAATTTAAAGGGCTTTCGGGGTTTTTGACCTTTTCCCTTTTTCAGGTGTCGAGCAACGTACTTAGCCTGTTGAAGGGCAACCTGCGCCTCGGGCGGAAGAGGATCTCCTGTTTTAATATCCGGTACTCTGGCGGCGTCTCCCAGCACGAAAACTTCTGGGTGGCCTGGCAATCTCAAGTGTGGATCAACTTCTACTCTACCCATGCAATCAAGAGGTTTACCGAGCATTTTGACCAGTTTGTTGGCCTGGATTCCTGCGGTCCAGACAATGATATCGCTCTGTACCGTTTTGCCATTTGTGAAACAGATCGTATTCCCTTCAATTTTTTCCACTGCGGAATTCAATCGGAGATCAATTTTCATGGATGTGATTTTCTTTTCCGCCCAGTTTACAAGTCCAGTATCAAACCCTGCCAGAATGCTGGAAGTTGCTTCGATCAGGATTATTTTGATGTTTTCTGGGTGAACATTTTTGTAGTACTTCACAAGGGTCTTGAATGCGTAATCGTGAAGCCCCGTGGCCAGTTCTACTCCTGTGGGGCCGGCTCCGATTATCGCAAGGGTCAGCAGATCCTTCTGGCGCTTGTCATCTGTCTCGAGATTTGCAAGTTCGAAACGTTCCAGAATCTCGGCGCGCAGATCCAGAACGTCGCGAAGATTCTTCAACTGGCGACACGATTCCCGAGCACCGGGGACACCAAAAAAATTTGTTACGCTGCCGGGCGCCAAAACCAGCTTATCATACCTTACCGTACCGTGAGTTGTGGTCAGTTCTCTCTTTTGAAGGTCGATGGATTGAACTTCCGTTCTTCTTATTTCTACATTTGGAAAGTCCAGCATGGTGCGAAGAGGTGTTACAAGGTGGCGGATTTCAATGTCACCTATGATACCTTCGATCATAAATGGCTGGAACAAAAGGTAGTTGGTCTTTGAAAGTAGAATGACTCTCAGGTGTTCTGAGGATGATGTGTTTTTTTGTCCGAGATATCGGGCCAAAAAAGCGCCTGCGAAACCTCCCCCCACGATTACCACATCCATAATCAACTGTCCTTCTTATATGATTTCTAGCTCAGACTTATAGCACAAAAAGATATTTTGGGTGAACATCTGATTATTTTTATCAAAACTCTGAATTAGCTACCTTCGTTATATTGTCCTCAATACAGAACTTCGCTTCATATGAAACTCCCTTTTCAAGACCGAGGTAAAGAACTTGTTTGCATCTCAGCCTAAGGCCTGGATTCCCGCTTTCGCGGGAATGACAGAGGGATAACGCAGGAATGACAGAGGAATATTAAAGTAAGGGTAGAGGAATAACGCAGGAACGGCAAAGGGATAATATCAACGTCATTCCCGGGAAAGCGGGAATCCAGCCTTATTGGTTGAGTCATTATTTTCTACTTTATTTTCAGATAAAAGGGCGAAGTCACCCGGATCCTGGATGCTTCGCCCCCTGGTTTTTAACTATTGTTTACTTTTTAGTATATCGACTTAAACAAACCGGTATTCTTGTCTATCTGATACTTTTCAACCAGAGAACCGTCTTTGGTCGTGATTTCAGCAACAAAGTAGTCTTTCTGGTC
>QMLL01000144.1 GCA_003646715.1 Deltaproteobacteria bacterium | reverse complement strand
ACATTTCTCCCAAGAGGCTGGCAGCCTACGGCGTAGCCTCATTGGCCCCTGTAGCCTCCAACAAAACCGAGGAAGGGCGTGCCAAAAATAGGAGAGTGGAACTGGTGGAGCAGTAAACGGACTTCATATCATCACATTAACAAAAGAAGTAGCATCAAAGATAAACTTCAGGGAGCGGAAGGTAACGGTACTGGTAAAGATGTCTTTAACAAGGAAAATAGAATCGGTAGAGGTATTTGAAAAAGACCGAAAAGGAGGTTAAAATTACTAATTAAATCTTCAGTTGTCAGTAACTATCATCCCGTTGATCATAATAACAAAAGATGAAAATTGAAAAAAACGGCGCTAACGACCGATGATGCTGGATTCCTGCCTGCGCAGGAATGACGGAGAAGTGATAAAGGAATGACGGAAAAATAATAAAGAATGACGAAGAAGTAATAAATGACGAGAAGTAATAAAGGAATGACAGAGAAGCGATAAAGGAATGACAGAGAATAATACAGGAGTAGCGGAGGGATAATAAAGACGTCATTCCAGCGAAAGTCATGACCGAACTCGGTTTGGTGGGAATCCAAGCCTCAGGAGGAAGTACAAATTCAGCTTAAGTTCTCACGTCGGTCGTTGAAAAGGGGAAAGTGAAAACAAAGGATATGTGGAAGTCTGTGGGAAGCAGTGAATCTTGTTGCAAAAATTTCCAGCCTTTTACGACCATCATGCTCGCCTTCGGGAGGGCACAGAGGCGCCTCTCCTCATTTCTCCGGGTTTAGGAAGGCTTGGGAGTGATAGCCCCGAACACTGAGGATGCAATGGAGTCAGTTCGCTAACTTATAAGTACCAGACATGGAAGACCTGATTAAAAAATAAGTCTTTCTTATTGCAATTACACTGCAGTAGCAACTATATCACTTAAGGAGGAGATAATATTAAGAGATGAGGGACCGGGAGAGTTTTGAAAGTGCGAATTTTGAAAGTGAAAGCGGTTTTGACACAGAATCTCCTCCTTACATCCTAAGTACTGATTTCCCGTTTCTTGTGTGGCCACGTTTTGATTGGCAAGGGAAAAAAGTTCTTCTTATAGCTGATTCCGGGGATAACATATTTACCCTATGGCCACTGGGAGTTTCACAAATAGTGGCAGTGGACATTGCAAGAAAGGCTTGTTTTCTGAACGAGCTCAAGTTGGCCGTTCTCAGAAAACTTTCATTTTCGGAATTTCGAAAGCTGTTTGCACCGGTTTACGAAAACAGATTGATTCCCAGGACAACGCCAGCAGAAAAAAGGTCTTTGTACTTGAAGATACGCGATTTGATTTCATCACAATGCCGCACATGGCTTGACTCAGAAATAGGAGTTACAGATTTTCCCTCCCCTCCCTGGCGGGAACTGATGTTCACACATCTTATTCCTCATTTCAATTCCGAGCATGCTTTCAATGTGGCAAAAGACGCACTCAAACCTTATACCCTCATTAACTTACCCATAGAAACAGCGTTAGAAAACTCTGACGATCAGTATGATGTAATCTATCTCTCCAACATTCCCGAGTACATAAAACATTCTTTACTCATGGAAGAGAGAGACTCTGAAATTTCGCCAGTACTTGAAAAGCTTTACGCGCTTTCAATGACCAGGCTCAAGCAAGCGGGTTCCTTGATGCTCTACATTTTTGGTGATGCAGTTTCGCAGCCAGATCTCTGCGCACACGAGGTGGAAATAGGTGAAAAACTGGGGCTCTCTCTTTATAGGGAAAAGATAACCTTTTCAACGCCGCTCATTGAGGGCTCTTTCTTTACTCATACTCTCATCGTGATGACTAAAGAGAAAGGCAAATAAAAACCGAAAGGAAACTCATTTTATAGGAAACACAAAATGTTATTCTGATCCTCAAATCCGTCTTGCAACCATTTACTTGTATAAGATAATTGGTTATAAATAATTATAACTTTGAGGGAGATGAGGGAGGGAAGAAGCCAGTTTTTTCGTTATCTGGATCTTTGTTGTAATGGCAGGCAACACCACATACCGTTTCGACAGTACGTGCTGCTACTGTTTCTCCCACTTTATAAACGCTAAAAGTTACATTTGTCGAAATATCCGCAAGGGTAATCGTTTTGGTTTTTGTACAACCCGCGCAACACAACGAGAATTTTTCTCAGGTGTTGCAATTCTGCAAAGTAGTTAAACTTAATTAATCTGGAGCAAAGCCAATGAAAGTATTAATCGTATACCCCAAAGTAGAAGAAACTTTCTGGAGTTTCAAATACGCCCTAAAAATAGTGAGGAGAAAAGCAGCTTTTCCTCCTCTTGGTGCGCTTACAGTAGCAGCAATGTTACCCGCTCACTGGGAGAAACGAGTTGTGGATATGAACGTCAGAAATCTGAGGGAGAAAGATATCAAGTGGGCTGATTATGTGTTTATCAGCGCCATGATAGCGCAGCAGAAATCGGCCCGCGAAGTTGTCAACTGGTGTAAAGAACTGGGGACCAAGACCGTCGGAGGAGGTCCATTATTTTTTTCCTACTCCGCAGATTTCTCCGATATGGATCATATAGTGGTGGGTGAGGGTGAAGCTATTCTTCCCCGATTTATCGAAGACCTGGAAAACGGAGTCGCAGAACATTTTTATATCTCCAAGGAACATCCCCCTCTTCAACAATCGCCGGTTCCGGAATGGAACCTTATCAAATTCAAGGACTATGCCACGATGAGCATTCAGTACTCGCGGGGTTGTCCTTATAATTGCGAATTTTGTGACATTATTGTGATGAATGGCCGTGTTCCCAGGACAAAAAGTAATGATCAGATCATTACCGAACTGGAGGCTTTATATAAAAGGGGCTGGAAAGGGTCTGTATTTATCGTTGATGACAATTTTATAGGGAACAAGAAAAAAGTTAAGGGGCTACTCAGAGAAGTAATTACATGGCAAGAAGAACATAAGCGGCCCTTCGCGTTTTTTACCGAAGCATCCGTTGATCTGGCAGAAGACCCCGAATTAATGAACTTGATGGTGGAAGCCGGTTTCAATAAGGTGTTCCTTGGTCTTGAAACACCTGCAGTAGAAAGTCTTAAAGAATGTGGTAAGAAACAAAACTTGAAAAGAAATCTGAGCGAATCAGTACACATAATTCAGAAACACGGCCTAAATGTCATGGGAGGTTTTATCATTGGTTTTGACAACGACCCCATGGACATATTCCAGAGACAGGTTGATTTCATACAGAACAACGGCGTAGTAACTGCAATGATCGGCCTTCTTACAGCTCTTCCCGGTACTCGGTTATACCAGAGACTCCAGCAGGAAGGGAGATTACTTTTTAAATCTTCCGGAAACAACACCGACATCAGTGGAAGTTTAAATTTTATTCCCAAGATGGACAGGGAATGCATTTTAAAAGGCTACCAGTGGGTCATGGATACTCTCTATTCACCCGAACATTATTATGAGCGTATACTGAATTTCCTGAAATATTACCAGCCAAGAGCCAAGACAAAAATACTATTCTCAGACATTACGGCACTAATAAGATCTCTCTGGTACCTCGGGATCTGGGACCAGAAAGGAACAAGAAAATATTACTGGAAGCTATTGAAGAAAGCATTCCTGAACTACAGAAATGCGCTTGCTGATATAGTAACACTGGCAATTTATGGATACCATTTCAGGAGATTGTTCTGGTCGAGATCTGCCTTTGAATCATTTCTTGAAAACACTGGCAGGTTGCCCAAAAAGGAAGGTGCATAAAGCATTACACGTTACCATTTAAGACATTTTTTATGACAACGCTGAGCTCTTCCAGGTTGTAAGGCTTTGTAATTACTCCTCTGAAACCGTATTTTTTGTAATCTGCCATCACAGGGTCATTATAGTATCCGCTGGAAACAACTGCCTTTGCTTGAGGATCTTTTTCCAGCAATTGCTTGATGGCCTGCTCTCCACCTATTCCACCCTGGATGGTTAGGTCCATTATAACCAGGTCAAATGGCCGCCCTGCCTCTTTTTCCGAAAGGTACAATTTAATGGCTTCTTCACCGTCTTTTACCAGGTGAACCTCGTAGCCAAGTTCATCCAGCATCATAAACAGTACGGATCTAATGTCTTCATCGTCATCCATCACCAGTATTTTGCCGCTACCAAAGAGAGGCTCCTCTTGCTTTTTCTTCTCTTCTACTTTCTCATCGGTTGCTGGCAGGTAGATATGAAAGGCAGTGCCTTCGCCGGGTTTGGATTCCACCTCTATATGCCCGCCATGCTTCTTAACAATCGAATAGGAAGTAGCCAACCCCAGGCCGTATCCTTTTTCTTTAGTTGTGAAGTATGGCTCAAAAATCCTTTCCAGGTATTGCTCTGGTATACCCTCGCCGTGGTCTCGAATAGTTATCTGTACATACTTTCCGGGATCAAGAGGCAACTTCCCCTTTTCATTAATGACTATATTCCTTGCCACAATTTCCACCACACCGCCTTCCGGCATGGCCTGGCTGGCATTTATGACTATATTGTGTATTACCTGACTTATCTGGCTCTCATCTGCATTTATTGGCCACAGATCCTCGTCAATCGAATATTCACATCGAGTATTGCTACCCCTGAGACAAAAATCCGCCGATTGTTTTATGAGTCCTGCCGCAGAGGTAGGCTTTTTAATGGGAGCACCACCCATGGAAAAGGTCAGTAACTGTTGAGTCAGGTCCCTGGCTTGCATGGAAGCCCGTTCGGCTTCCGTCAGTACTCGATAAATAGTATCTCCGGGCTTTGCGTATATTTTAGCCAACGATATATTGCCAAGTATGGCGGTAAGACTATTGTTAAAGTCGTGGGCAATGCCACCTGCAAGGGTCCCGACAGATTCGAGTTTTTGAGCTTTCAACAATTCTTTTTCAATTTTTTTGTCCTCTGTTATGTCGCGAAAAACAACAATTGAACCCAATATTTCGCCATCTTTTCCAAAGATCGGGGAACCGGTGCCAAATATGTGCTTTTCATGACCATCCCTTCGTATAACAACAGAATTGGGAGGTGTACTACATGTTTCACCATGCTCCAGCACCTTTTTGCATAGCTCCTCAAGAGGTTCTTTTGTTTTTACATCAGCAATCTTGAATATTTCCTCAAGAGGTTTCCCAAGCATATCCTCTTCTTTTAATCCCAGGATATTTTCTGCGACACCATTAACTAAGATAATCCTCCCGTCTGAATCAGTGGCAATAACCCCTTCTCCGATACTTTTCAACATTACCGAAAGACGTTCTTTTTCCTCTTCCAGGGCCCTTGTGGTTTCTTTGAGATGTGAAATGTCTCTTATTATGCTCTGGACAAGGTCAGTGGCAGGATCCACCAGTTTTGTACTTATTTCTACTTCCAGAGTTTTACTCTCACGATGTTTCACTTCAGTTTCAATTCTACCACCGGTACTTGTT
>QMLL01000143.1 GCA_003646715.1 Deltaproteobacteria bacterium | reverse complement strand
CCACTATATCTATAACTCCGATAAGATCGGCATTTTCGATTCTGGAATACTTTTCTGCGTGATATTTGCCCAGGTAACCGACGCCAATCACAGCAACTTTGATTTTCTTGCCGGGAGCTGCAGCGCTAATGCTGGGTGTATCTGGTTCTGGCGTGGTAACTTCCGAAGCAAAAGTAGTCGTAGCATCCACCAAGCCTTCCTGAATTAATTTTCCTTTATCAGTTTTTTTCTTGACTGGCTCTTTCTCTACATCCTTGGATATCGCTACAATAGATATTTTGTTCTTATTAGCAAGCCGGATCATTTCTTCTCTGTCAAACATGATAGTTTTTCCGGCTTCCAGCACGAGAACACTTGCTCCGGCTTCTATCATTGTTTGAATGGTATTAGGCCCGACTGCCGGGACGTCGAATCTCAAATCCTGGATTGGCTTGCTGGTCTTGATAACTATAGCACCGCCTTTTCCCAGCTTTCCACCCCGGAGTATCGTGGCGTCAGTTCCGTCGATACCTTCAACGGCGAGGACGGCTTTTTCTTTAACAACAAGGCATTGTCCGATATCCAGTTTTCCAACCTCTTTTGACAGTTTCCATCCATACTCTATGTCCGCTCTTTCTCTTTTGTTTGGTTTTCTCCTTGTCATGATTCCCGGAGAGGCAAGTATGGATTCGAGGAAGAGTGTAGAAGGCTGGATCTTAATTCCTTCTGATTCCAGTTCAGCTGCGACCGCTCGTAGAATTGCATCATCCCTGTTCGCGTCAAGCTTGGAAAGGAGCCTTATGGCTCGCCAGTCAGGACGTATTTTTGAGAAGAGTTTTGTTTTTGTGACCCCCCCGGCCATTACTGCATCAGTGACACGAGCCTTTTTAAATATTTTTATGAGCTTATTTAGCTGGCCGAGCTTAACCCAGTGCATCTCGTCAACAAACTGAGATAGCTCCTCCCGGGTTTCGTCGGGGAAGCCAACTGCAATAACTTTGAGTCCCATTTTTCTGGCGGACCTGGCCACCAGAATGGGAAACTGGCCATTTCCTGCAATAATTCCGATTTTACCTGAGGATATCATAATTAGCGGGTAATCCCCCTGGAAGAATTTTGTATGAATTCGACCAGTATTTTTACCTCAGGGGTGGGGGGGATCTCTTTCTCGATCTTTTCGAAAGCTTCAGAAAGAGTCAGGTTGGATCGAAAGATTATTTTAAATGAACGTCTCAGGGCATCAATGGTTTCTTCGGAAAAATTTTTGCGCCTGAGCCCTATTACGTTTGGTCCGAATAATTTTGCTTTTGGCCCTGAAGCGAGCATATAAGGAGGTATGTCCTTATTGATTCCGGTTTTACCTCCTATGTATGCATGGGTTCCTATCCGTACAAATTGATGAACGGCAACAAGCCCTCCAACTACGGCGAAATCGTCTATGATTACATGACCTGCAAGCGTTGCTACGTTCGCCATGATGATATTATTCCCGAGAATGCAATCGTGGGCTATGTGAACGTAGGCCATAATCAGGTTATTGTTCCCTAATTTTGTTAGTCCTCCCCCTTTTTTTGTTCCCCTGTGGATGGTTACTCCTTCACGTATTATATTGTTGTCGCCTATTATAACTTTCGTGTGTTCGCCAGCATATGTTATGTCCTGCGGGGCGTGCCCGACAGATGCAAATGGGTAGATAACACAATTTTTGCCAATCTGACAGTCGCCGTCAATAACAGCATGCGGACCAACGATGGTCCCACTATCTATTTTTACCTGTGGACCAATAATAGAATAAGGTCGCACATCCACATCCTCGGCGAGTTCTGCTCCCGGATCAACGATAGCTGTATGATGTATCGGCATAAGTACTTTCCTTGTATTTATTACTCGTTGTCTTTCTTGTCTTCCAATGTGGCAAGGATCTGTGCTTCGGCCACCAGTTCACCTTCTACAAAAGCTTCCCCCTGTAGCTTGAACACTAGTCCTTTTTGTTTAAGTACACGAAGTTTCAGATGAAGCTGATCTCCAGGCATCACGGGCTTTCTAAATCTTACCTTGTCAAGCCCCATGAGATATACGACACCCTCAGAAGCACTTTGTTCAATAATCTGGAGCGCCAGAATCCCGCCCACCTGAGCCATGGCTTCAACTATCATTACTCCAGGCATCACCGGTGCTTGAGGGAAATGTCCCTGAAAGAACGGTTCATTTATGGAAACGTTCTTAATCCCTTCTATTTCCTTGCCAGGGACAAGGGATATAATTTTATCCACCATCAGAAATGGATACCTGTGCGGCAGCTTCGACATAACTTCTAAAATGTTCATACTCATAAATCATTTCCCCTCGTTTAGCTTCTTCTCCAAAATTTCGATACGTTTTTCTAGATCTCTTATATTTTTTCTCATTTGTGGCAATCGAGGATAAATCGCGCTACATTTCAACCACGTGCGATGTTCGATAGCAGGAGAGCCACTGATATCTTTCCCGGGTGGTACAGAATGCGCAATGCCTGACTGTGCACCTACTCTTACCCTATCTCCTATGGTCAGATGTCCCGCTACTCCTACCTGTCCTGCCAGTATAACCTGGTTGCCTATCTTGGTACTGCCTGAGATCCCTACCTGGGATACAATTGCGGTATGTTCTCCCACTTCCACGTTGTGAGCAATTTGTACCAGGTTATCTATTTTGGTGCCTCGCTTAATTCGCGTCTTTCCAAAGGTAGCACGATCAATAGTGCAATTTGCCCCGATTTCCACGTCGTCATCAATTTGTACAATTCCGTTTTGAGGAATTTTGAAATAGCCTTCAGGAGATGGAGCGTATCCGAACCCGTCGCTTCCGATCACGGTGCCACTGTGTATTATAACTCTGTCTCCTATCACCGTGCCTTTCAGGATGGTCACATTGGGGAATATCGTACAATCGTTGCCAATTTGCACATCTTCTCCCACGTACGAGCCCGGGAAAATTTCAGTTCTGTCACCTATCCTGGAGCCTGAAGAGATATATACAAGCGGGTGGATTGAAATATCTTCCCCCAGAGTTACATCGGGTTCAAGAACCGCGTGTTGGCTCACTCCGATTGGTGCTTTTTCTTCCCGGGAGAAAAATGTGGCTATCTTGGCGAAAGCCAGGTAAGGATCAGCGCAAACCACAAGATTCTTGCCAAGTTTCTTCCATTCAGGACTGACGATTATAGCTCCAGCTTTGCTAGATTTAACAGCACCGGCGTATTTGGGATTTGCCAGGAAGGTAATATGCTCGGGCCCAGCGTCTTCCAGGTCTGCTATGCCTTCTATAATGAGGTCAGGATCCCCTACGACTTCCCCGTCTACAAGCTGAGCCAACTTGGATAATGTTACTTGTTGCATCAGGTTATTCGATTTTACAGGCTGATACGCATTTTTAGTGCTCTGTTTTATCTCTTACCCGCCTTTTTATCCAGCTCTTTCACTATCTTGTCTGTTATATCAAGTTTTGCGGGAGCATAAGCGATTCCTGCCCTCTGTACTTCAAAAATCACTGTATATCCTTCTTTTTCGCCAATTTTCTTGGCGATTGCAAGAATATCCTCAATAATTGGAGTGCTCATTTTGTTTGATAGACGGGATAGTTTCATCTTGGACTGCAGTGTAAACTGCTCCCATGCTTTTTTCTTTTCGAAAAATTCTTTGGCTTTCTTTTCCTTGGCCTCTTTACTCAAAAGCTTGCTTTTTTTCTCGAGTTCTTTCTTCAGATTTTCAAGTTCTGTAGTCTTTTTTTTGAGTTCGGCTCTGATTTTTCTTTCTTCTTCCTTGAATTTTCTCTGAGCTTCCTGGCCAACCTTGGACTTGGCCATAACTTCTTCGAGACTGAAGTATGCAATTTTTACAGACTTGGCGTTAGCATTTATCTGCCAACCCAAAAAAACTAGAGCAAAAGCTAGAAATAAGGTAATCCATCTGGTTCTACTTAACATGTAACTTCTCCTTTGCTTGACAAAATTTTAGAAGAAGAGTCCCATAGAGAACTCCCATTTACTTTGATCTTCATCGTCTCTCTTGTCAAGGTTATAACCCCACTCCAGTCTGAGTGGTCCCATGGGTGAGTGCCATCGAATTCCGCCACCTGCGGATGTTCTAAATTTAGAGATATCAAAATCTTCATCATTGTCAAATGCATTTCCTGCATCGAAAAAGATGACTCCCCTGACACCCATTTTTTCGAGCAGAGGGAACAGAAATTCCAGGTTAACTTGTCCGAACTTGTTACCACCAATATCGTCACCTGTTTCGGGGTCCTGGGGACCGACGTCCCCGTATTCGAAACCACGTACTGAGTTTATACCTCCGAGATAAAATCTTTCGTAGAGCGGAACATCATCCCGGCTGCCCGAAATGTACCCGCCTTTAACGTGAATAAAACCAACCGTTTTCCAGACCAGAGGTATGTACCAGCCGGAATTGACAATATATTTTACAAAGTCGCTATCACCTCCGAGAGCCTTGCCTGCGTATTCTATTGATATGCTGTTATCTGATCCTTGAGTGGCAAGAAACGGATGATCCCGGGTGTCTCTCTCCAGCGCAAACGTAACACTGCTCTTGGTGTGCTTACCTTCCTGGTCTTTTATGACCAGTGCAGCATCGTAAGCCACATCTGTTATGTCAGCGTCTTCATAGGAATAGGTAAAATAGAAACGGCTCCAATCACCAAAAGGATAACTCAGTCGCAAATTACCTCCAAAAGAATCTTTCGTGTAATCGTCATAATCATATGCCAGGTTATAGGCGTCCAGTCCCAGAGAAAAATGTGTATCCATCAACCACGGTTCTGTAAAACTAATCGAATATCTCTGGGTTTCTCTTCCCAGCTGTGCCTGTAATGCCAGCTTCTGCCCTTTCCCGAGGAAGTTTCTCTGATAAATCTGACCTACTGCAAATATTGATTCTTCTGAGGAATAACCGGCACCGAAGCTGATGGCCCCTGTTGGTTTTTCTTTAACCTTTACGTTAAGCTCCATAAGGTTGTTTGCAGTGCCCTTGGATGTTTCCAGTTCCACCTTTTCGAAATAATCAAGCCTTTTTAAATTATAACTGCTACGTTTCAGCAACGAAGTTCTGTACATATCACCTTCGCTAATTGCCAGCTCTCGCCTGATTACCTTGTCTCGCGTTTTTGTGTTTCCACTTATGTTTATCCTCTGAATATACACTTTTTCTTTCTTGCGAATTTCGTAAGCCACATCGGCGATAGGTTCTTTCTTGCTTTCCAATATCCTGGGATTTATTTCGACATTTGCATAACCGTGGTCCTGGTAAAACTCGGTGAGCCTCTGGATATCTTTCTGCAATTCTTCCCTGTTGAGATACTTTTGTCTGGGAAGTTTTGTCAACATAAGCAGGTTTTCCGGCTTGTCTATCAGGTCTCCTTCAAGTGTGACTTTTCCTATTTTGTATCTGGGTCCCTCGACAATAGGAACCTTAATAACTATTCCTTTGTCGTCGTAGCTTATTTCCGGTGT
>QMLL01000142.1 GCA_003646715.1 Deltaproteobacteria bacterium | reverse complement strand
TTAAATGATGGAATACAAAATGACAATTAATTTATGTAGCGTTCCAATAGTGGAGAAAAATAAAAAAGCTGAGCAGGCCATAAGCCGGGTTCTGTTCCCCGCACCCATTTTTAGAGCTGCTTCCAGACTTCTGTTCGAACGTTGCAGTACAACCAATACGTTACGGAAACCCCAGCAATTCTAAAATGGGTGCGGGGTGATGGTCATTTATCTAGGGTTACGGTTACCCGCAACCTCAAGCGACCTACCCGAGGACTCGGACGGGCCATCCTCAGACGTCCTCCTATTTGGTCTTGCTCCGGGTGGGGTTTGCCTAGCTCCTGCTGTCACCAGCAGGACTGGTGAGCTCTTACCTCACCGTTTCACCCTTACCCCGCACCCATTTTAAGAACTGCTTCCACACTTCTGTTTGAACGTTGGAGTACAACCAATACGTTACAGGAACCTCAACAGCTCCAAAAATGGGTGCGGGGCGGTCTCTTTTCTGTGGCACTTTCCTTCCCGTCACCGGGACTGGGTGTTACCCAGCACCCTGCCCTGCGGAGCCCGGACTTTCCTCTCGCCCCCCGGCATCAGAGCCGGAAAGCCAGCGACCACCTGGCCTGCTCAGCTTACAGGAGATATAACCATATAAATTATAATCATCGTACCCCAACAATCAAGCAGGCATCAAAAAACAGGACCCAATTTTAAATACAAGATTTCGCACCCTTTATTCGATCCTGCTCCTTAACACATCCGGTAATTCTCTCGATTTCCAATCGGCGCCAATAGCTACAAGGGTTGCTTCACCCTTTGCTATTATAGCCTCTTCGGGAGGCCTGTAAAATTCAAAATTAAAAACCACAACCTTCGATTTTACCTGTTTTAGACTAACATGAAGCTCCAGCTTCTGGCCGTACCACACAGGCTTATAAAAATCACATTTGGCACCCACAACCGGTAACCCAAACTTTTCTTCCCTGTTTCTGAAAATGTCGTTGGGTTCCAGTCCCAGGCTTCTCAAAAATTCTTCTATCCCCCAGTGACAATACCTGAAGTAGGACACAAAATAAACAACACCATAAGGATCCGTATCCCCAAAACGAACGAAAATCGGCACTTTTACCACTGTATCAATCATTTTTATTCTCCCGATCTCAGGTTACCGTTAGCTTTAAACTTCCTTTTTCAAATAGAAACATACCAAGGCAAAAATATCCACTTTTGTGGAAAAAATTTAGGACATGCACTTAAAGTTAAAAGTAAATGATAAAAGTTGTTTTCAAATTTCCCCTTGATCTTTCCATAATATACTCTTTAACAGAAAATATCGTTATGGCAATAAAAGAATATTTTCACACAATCTTTTTCTCTTGACAAAAGCTCTATTTCGGATATATTTAGAAGCACACGAGCGGAAAGATCAAGCGGTATTTGCTATTCCTTTCACTACGGTGACACTTCATTCTGATATTCAACACTCCTTGCGGTAATTGAGTGCGCAACCTGTAGCTCTGCCAGCTGCGATTCCAATCCCATTTGCAACCATCTTTACTTTTTAGTAGCTCAACATTAGGTTCATGTACTCTGTTTCAGAAACTCAACGAAATCTTTTTTAGAAGAAGCAATTGCTCTTTCTTAAAATGGGTCAACTATTTATGTCTCCTTAAAACCTAATAACACTTACATAACAAGTGAATTAATCCGCTAGTGAATTATTTCTCTAGTATTGCAAACATCAAAACAAAGGCAGTGTTTCAAGCAGAGCAAGGGTCATTGAAATCAGGAGTTTTAAACGCATTAAATTTCCAGGTATTTGTTTTAACAGCCGAAGGGAGGTGAAATGAGACTGCAGTACTTTGCTTTCTCTGATCCATGAGAGCATGAAATGGTCTGCACTCTTTGATGAAAGATTATTTTAAAAAGGAAGGAGGTGATCAGAAAGGGAAAAGAAAAATCGATTTACGATTTAAAAAAGTGGTAATGACTAAGGTAGTATTCCAAAATTGGATCAAAGGAGGGATTTGAATGGCACCGGAAAAAAGGGAAATTGAAATTAATAGTCGGGAAGATACTCTGGATCTGATGCACCCCGACATTAGGCCCTGGCCAGTCACTCCACCTCCTCCCCCAGAAGAGGTTGCAAAAGTTTATGCAAGGAGGAAAGCGACTGATTTCGGTAAGTGGTGTGAGGACAATTTACGCTTTGAGTATGGCTTTGGAAAACCGGAAGCGCTTCAGGGTCTAAAGGTTCTTTGTATGGGACTCTGGAGAATGGGCAACAAGTTCTGTGCATCACTCCTGGGCGAGGCAGGGGCAGAAGTTATAAACATTGAACCGCCTGAAGGCGATCCTCTGCGAAAACTGACTCCTTTCGGCAGAGAGGAGTACATGCTAGAGGATAAAGAAACCGGTGAAAAATGCGGTCTCGAATTCATCCACGAGATGAGAAACCAGTATTCCATAACCCTCAACATCGAGACCGAAGAGGGTCGGGAAATTTACAAGAACCTTGCGAGAAATGCAGACGTTTTAATAGAAGAGTATCCTCCGGGATACATGGATGAACTGGGTATCGGTTACAGGCAGCTTTCCAAATTGAACCCAAAACTCGTCTACTGCTGGATCGGTGTAAGAGGTTCCTGGGGTCCTTATAAAGACAAACAGTCAAAATTCGGACAGTGGACACTTGAGCCCTTTGGTGGCTGCGCCAATGCTTTTATCCACAACACAGGATTCCCGCAAGATCAGTTGCCAAGAGGTAAGGGAGGCGATCCCACGAGATCGGGTGTATGGTTTGCCGATTACGTTGCCGGTGAACAGGGTGCATGCAGCATTTTGGCAGCACTTTACTGGAGAGATGAATTCAGCGGCGAAGGCCAGTTCATCGAAGTCACTGGTGCTGAGACACAAATGGATATTTTGGACTTTGATATTAGTTGGTACGGATTTAATGGAAGTATTAAGGCGCGTACCGGTGCATGGGATCCGAACCTGAACCAGTATGAGTGGAACCCGTGTAAAGACGGTTACATGATGATCGGTGGACAGACCGACCGTCTCTGGTACCGTATCGGTATGTGTATTGAAAGAGACTTCCCACAGTTTGGCCGCCTGATCCACGAAGACCCATTGCTGAAAGAGATGGGCGCCAGAAACGCTCTTCAGGCCTTGATCAAGACATATACTCTAACCACGAGATGGTTACGAGACCTGAACAGAATCGAGGCCGAGCAGAAACTCCTAGAGTATGAAATCGCCGCTGGTCCTGTTCTCTTTATCGACGAAGTATCCGAATTTCCACACTTCAAGTATCGTCCTTGGGTCTACACCATCGACAGTGATCAATACGGAACAATACTGTACTCTGCTTCACCGAACTCCTTCCAGATGAGGACACCTCACAGGGTAAAATGGATGGGAAGACCTCTAGGAAAAGATAACTACGAGGTTTATCTTAAGTGGCTAGGAATGGGTCAATCTCAAGTAAATGAACTGAAAGAGAAGGGGGTATTATAATGGCAAAAGATTTAAGAGTAACAAGATTGGAGGATCTGCCAGGCCCCAAGAGCAAGGAAGAACTCGAAGAAATGAAAATGCCTTATGAAGAATTCTGTCGTAAGGCTTTCGATCCGGGCAATGAAATGACAAAACCAATGGCTCTTAAGGGCATCAGGTGGATGAGTACTACAATGTACATCTTTACGCCTCATTCTGTGTCCAACTTAGCTGAGCTCGGGGCCGAGGTCATTAAGGTAGAAATGCCCAGAATGGGCGACCCAATGAGACACTGTGCACCTTTCAATGAAACTTATCTTTATCCACTTCATGACACCAGACCCGTCACAGGTACCGGGATGGGTTACCTTAATGCCAATCCGAACGAATACCACATCACCATGGATTACCACATCGATGAGATGAAGGAAGCTTTCTATCGACTGGTAAGGATGTCCGACGGTCTCACCGAATGTTACAGGCCTGGTACGTTCGACAGGTGGAAACAGAGCTACCGGTACCTGCAGGAACTGAACCCCAGATTTATCTACGTATGGGGTGGTGGTTTCGGATACGGTCCCAAGGTTTTCGGTGGTTCCTACGATATTCTCGGTCAGGCTCATGCAGGTCTAGCATCCGTAACCGGTATGCACGACTTTATGGGTGGTCACTGTACCAAGCATTCTAACTGGTGTATCGACTGGTACTCCGGCACACAGATCACCTTTGGTATTCTCGCCGCTATTTATTGGCGCAGAAAGACCGGATTGGGCACCATGATCGAGTTCTCCCAGGTACAGGCTGCAACGAGATGTCTCGGTTACGCTGCACCTCTTTACGGCCGATTCGGAATCGTACGCCAGCGCTGGGGTAACTGGGATACTCAGCTATGCGTACATGGTATCATCCTTTGCGGTAAGTCTGATTATCCTGATGCTATTAATCCTCAGGACAAGTACGAGGCTAGGTACGTAATGGTAAGTGCATTCCAGGATGCCGACTTCAAGGAACTCTGTGACATCACCGGCAACAAGGAGCTCTACGAGAAGTACAAAGCTCACAAGGATAGAGTCGAGGGTGAAGCTCAGGTTGAGATCTATGCAGCTCTCGAGAAATGGGCAGCCGACAAATCGAGAGCCGAAGTCGTCAAGACCTTACAGGATGCCGGGCTTCTTGCTGAACCGGTCATGAACGATAGGGAAGTCTACGAGTGTGAGCACTATCGTCAACGAGGTACCATCAGGTGGCTGGAAGATCCAATTTTCGGCGACGTGTTGCAGCATGGTGGCTATAGCGCTGGTCTGATGGAAAAAACACCTCGCAGACTTTATTGGATCTGGAGACCGGTTGGTGCCGACAATGTAAAGATTTACCATGAATTGCTCGGCTACCCAATCAGCAAGGTTGAAGAATGGTATGACAAGAGTTGGATATAAAAGGAGGAGAGCGCCGTGTGTGATATTATTTGGTGCAAAAAAGAGATAGACGGTAAACCGTGCAACACGGTTAATTACCTGGATCCATACTGTTTCTGGAACTGGGAAGGAAAGATAAACTGTGCCGCATGCGGGACAGTTTACTACATCCACATGATTCAGGGGTTCATGTACAAGGGGCCGGAAGAAAGGCCGGGAGAGAAACCTGACATTATGCCCCTCTATGCTGACAAACCTCTGGATGGTTATGACAACTACCTTCCCGGTACCGAGGGTAGAACCAGGCCATATCACTGCTTGCCAAGACATATCTACCTTGGAAAAGCAGACATGGTCAAATTCAGCATCAGGGGCAGACCAGTCAGAGGTTGGTGTCCGCAACCACCAAGTGCTGGTATAGCAGGTAGTCATGGTTTCAAGTGGGATATTCAAAAATTGTCCCCTGAAGTATGGGAAGAGTATCAGGAGAAACTGAAAAAAGGTGAAGTTAAGGAATGGTAAAAGAAAGGAGTAGCAGATGGCAGAATTAACGCCTGAAGAATTCCTGGATACTGTACTTGTCCCGGAAAAACAGACA